>CALCTE010000079.1 GCA_937893885.1 uncultured Clostridia bacterium
CTTCTCCCGCAGTGGACGCTGAAATGATCGCAATGGTCAGCCAGATTTTCGAGCAACTCCAGATCGAAGGAATCGAGCTCGAGATCAACTCCATCGGCTGCCCGGAATGCAGAGCAAAATATAACGAGGCACTCAAGGAATATTTCCGCAGCCACGAAGAGGAACTTTGCGAAACCTGCCGCGAAAGACTTGACCGCAACCCCATGCGTATTCTCGACTGCAAAAGCCCCATCTGCCATAAAATTGCCGAAGACGCACCCGTTATCCTTGATTATCTTTGCGACGACTGTCAGGCACACTTTGACGAACTTAAAGAACGTCTTGACAGCCTTTGCATTGAATATACCGTCAACCCGACCATCGTCCGCGGACTTGATTATTACACCAGAACCGTTTTTGAATTCGTAAGCACCAACATCGGTTCCCAGGGAACCGTTTGCGGCGGCGGAAGATATGACGGACTTATCGAACTTTTGGGCGGACCGAAAACCCCCAGCATCGGTTTTGCAATGGGTCTTGAAAGACTTCTTCTCCTTATGGAAAACACCGGTGTTGCCTTCCCGGAAGAAGGTTCCTGCGATATTTATATCGGTTCCATGGGAACAAAGGCAAGCATTGAAGCCGCAAACCTTGTCAACTCCCTTCGCGCGGAAGGTTTCAAAGCTGAATGTGACCTTTGCGGAAGAAGCGTTAAGGCTCAGATGAAATATGCCGATAAGCTTGGTGCAAACTACGTTCTCGTTATCGGTGACAACGAGGTGGATGAAGACAAAGCGGTACTTAAAAATATGCAGAGCGGAGAAGGCGTTGAAATTAAGCTTTCGGACTCTTGCGATAAAATTGTGAAAATAATCGGAGGCGGTATAAATGGCTGAACTTTTAAACGGTGAAAAGAGAACGCTTTATTGCGGCGAACTCCGTGAAACAAACGTCGGCGAGCACGTTTGTCTTATGGGTTGGGTTCAAAAAGCAAGAGATCTCGGATCTTTGGTATTTGTTGATCTTCGAGACAGAACGGGTATAGTACAGCTTACCTTTGATGACTCTACCTTAAAGAAGGCGGCGACGCTTCGCAGTGAATTTTGCATCTGCGTTAAGGGCGACGTACGAATGAGAGAGGCAATAAACGAGAATATTCCAACGGGTAGAGTTGAAGTTCTTGTAAACTCTTTAAAGATACTTTCCGAAGCAGAGACACCTCCCTTTGAAATAGTTGAAAACTCCGACGTTAAGGAAGAGCTTCGCTTAAAGCACAGATATCTTGACCTTCGTCGCCCCGATCTTCAGAGAAACATAATCGAGCGTCATAAGATCACACAGATCACAAGAAGATATTTTGACGAGCGTGGCTTCCTTGAGATCGAAACACCTGTACTTATCAAACCCACGCCCGAAGGAGCAAAGGACTATCTTGTGCCCAGCCGTGTTCATAACGGCAAATTTTATGCTCTCCCTCAATCTCCTCAAATCTACAAGCAGTTATTGATGGCGTCGGGATTTGATAGATATTTTCAGATAGCACGTTGCTTCAGAGACGAGGACTTGCGCGCAGACAGACAGCCTGAATTCACCCAGATCGACCTTGAGATGTCGTTTATGGAGCAAGATGACGTAATGAAGATCATTGAAGGCTATATAAACAGACTATTTATGGAGTATAAGGGTGTAGAGATCAAGCTTCCCATTATGCGTATGACTTATGCAGATGCTATGGAAAACTACGGCTCCGACAAGCCTGACCTTCGTTTTGATATGAAGCTTAAAAATCTTTCAGACCTTATTTCCGAATCTAAGTTTATGGTATTTGCCGATGCAATATCCAACGGAGGAAGCGTAAGAGGTATTAACGCAAAGGGTGCTGCTGAAAAATTTTCAAGAAAGGGCATAGATGCTCTCACCGATTATGTTAAGAGATACAGAGCAAAAGGTCTTGCATGGATCAAAAATGTTGACGGAAAGATCAGTTCTTCATTCCTTCAACAGCTTACCGAAGAGGAAAAGAATGCTGTTATTGAAAGACTTGACGTGCAAAGCGGAGACGTTGCTTTCATAGTTGCATCCGATAAGAATAAGGTTGTGTTCGACTCACTCGGCGCTCTTCGCTGCGAGCTTGCAAGAAAGCTTGAACTTACGAGCAAGGACGATTATAAAATACTTTGGGTAACCGAATTTCCTATGTTCGAAAAGGACGAAGAAACGGGAGCCATCTCCGCTATGCACCACCCTTTCACCTCTCCTATGGACGAGGATCTTCAGTACCTTGAAAGTGATCCCTTGAGAGTAAGAACGAAAGCGTATGACATCGTCATCAACGGCAACGAAGCGGGTGGTGGCTCTGTTCGTATTCACAGTAGAGAGATTCAAAAGCGCATTTTCGCTTGTCTCGGTCTCACCGAAGAGGAAGCAAATAATAAATTCGGCTTCTTACTTGAGGCATTCAAGTACGGTGCACCCCCTCACGCAGGTCTTGCTTTTGGACTCGACAGACTTTGCTGTTTGCTTCTTGGTCTTGATGCAATAAGAGACGTAATTGCGTTCCCGAAGGTGCAAAACGCATCTGAGCTTATGTCAGGTGCACCTGCACTTGCGGAACCCGATGCTATTGATGAGCTTGGTATAGCTATAGTAAATTCGGAAGAATAAGCCTTTTATGGAGTAATTTTAATGATCGATATAGTAAATCTCACAAAGAAATACGCGGATAAGTATGCTGTAAACAATATAAGCTTTCATATTGATGAGGGCGAAGTAGTCGGTTTTCTCGGCGTAAACGGTGCCGGTAAAACGACGACGATGAATATGCTTACGGGATATATTTCATCAACCTCGGGAAACGCGAAGATAAACGGTGTCGATATTCTTGACGATCCGCTTTCCGCTAAAAAATGTATCGGATACCTTCCTGAGCTTCCGCCTCTTTATCAGGATATGACAGTTTGGGAATACCTTTGCTTTGTCTATGAACTTAAAGGGTGTAAATTTGCAAAGGTTCAGCATCT
>CALCTE010000080.1 GCA_937893885.1 uncultured Clostridia bacterium
AGAATTTCATCAATTGATACGGTCACGGGTGTTTCCGCAATATACTTCCGCTTGGCATAATCAGCAACCGCAGAAAGATTATCATACAGATCCGATACTTTCGCTTCGATGATATCAATGGTTTTAAGCTGGTCACCCCGTTCTTGCTTTTGACGTAATGCGGACAGATAAACACGAGCGGAGGAAAGCGGCTTCTTCATATCGTGAGAAATGAACTGCAATATTCTTTCGCGTTCTTCGATAATAGTCTGCATATTCTTCGTCTGAAGCGCTACCTCTGCCTCAAGATTAGATGTCAATTGACGGTTGCGGCGTTCGGACAGGATGAATTCACGGAATCCTATCACCAGAATTACGCCAAGCATCATCAAAGACATCCACATCAAAGGACTGTAACGTATGTTCACGCTTTCGCTGAACAAGAACATTACATAAAAGACGAGAACCGATGCCAGAGCGTTGTTAACACAAAGCTTTATCTGCTTTCCGCGCAATATTTCGATTACCGAAAATACAATAACAGTCAGAATTACAAAAGAGCCGATGATTTGATAGGCAAGTGTAATTGCATTCGCCTTTTCAACGTTTACAAGCGGAACAGCAAACGCAAGTCCTGTATAAATGAGCGATAATGCAGCTGAGACGTACTTTACCGGGATTTTCGCAAACATCTTCGGCAACGTCAGGCTTGCTCCGAGCAAGAATATACCTGCGGCTGCGGATCTTACCGCCATCCAAAAATACGGTGACTCTGTTGCTCCTACAAGTGACATAGACGCATACACGCCTACCATAATACCGAGAGCAAAAACAAGCTGCGGGATAAACGCGGTGGCACGTTTCAAGACACAAACAACCACGAAGATAAAGATAGTAACAAGAGCCAAGAGCACGGTGATCAATCTGAAATTATTTCCGCCATCGACAATCGCACGTACATCCTCGTCAAGACCGATTATGGGTGTGCCGACGAATCCAACCTGCTTGCCTTCCTCCGCTTCATAGTGGATGGTAATGATGCAACCGTTTTGGATAGGATTTTCATTCCACGCACGATTGGATACGATCAAAGGAATATCAAGATATATTCCTTCGGTGCCATCGGCGTGAACGACCGTCTCATCATAGGCAAGCTCCTGATCGGTAGTTGCATAGCTAACTGAGTCAAATCCGGTCAGAGTTCCCATAGAAGCCTCGTGTTGCACGCGCACAAACACATTGCAGGCGGAAAGCATCGGCGGGAGATACATCGTTAGATGCAATCTTTCATCGTCTCCTATGTACTCAGCATACGGTGCGAGATCCTCCTCCCAAGTCCCGTTCGCCGGGTTGATACCTTCAAGATTGGTAATCACGTACCGCAGAGTACCTTTGGAAGCGAATACTTCGCCGTTATGCTCGTTGCTGATGGCGTTCGACGTTATTTCCGCATATTCGTTTGGATAGTAGTTATATGCGGTCAATCTTTTGACTTCAAACAAATCCGTAACCTTAACGGTGGTTGCCGTATGTGTTTCTGTAATTGGGACTTTGTTTTCTCTGTCATAGCCTACCTGTATTTCGTAAGTTGTATCATGTGAGGGAGCAACTTCGATATTCTTGGCTTCTGCAAGGGGTAAAAACACGGAAATCAGTGTACCGAGTAAAATTGTGATTGCAAAAAATGCAAGTGCTATAGCTCTCTTTTTCATTGCTGCTCCTCCTTTGTAAAGCAATAACCTTTTCCAAATTCAGTATGTATCATTTTTATATCTCCGCAGGCATTTGTCAATTTAATGCGAAGTGTCGATATATGTCGTTTGATCGTTGTGGTGTTCAGACTTTTCATTTTCCACACGTTCTCATAAATATCATTGGGTGTGAAATATTGTCCTGCATGAGTGATCAGAAAATACAGGATATTGAATTCCGATGATGTTAGCGGAATTTGTTTATCCTGAAAGAAGCAGGTGCGCTTTGTTGCATTTACGGTGAGGCCGTTTATAGAAGTCGTTGCTTGCTGTATAGGCAAAAGCCTTAAAGCAAGACGCATTTCAAGAAGCTTGGGTGAACAAGGCTTTACAACGTAATCGAGTGCTCCTTGCGTAAATCCTTCCATCATAGATGCCTCGGAGCCAACCTCGGAAAGAATAACAACCGGGGGCAAAATCTCGTTTGAACGAAACAACTGCATACCGTTGCCATCGGGAAGAATCAGATCAAGAATAATTCCGTCAAAATTTCTCCATTTGGCAAGTTCCAGTCCTTCTTTCAACGTTGTGGCTGTGTATATTTCATTTTTTCTCGAAAAATGCGAAACAAGAGCTCTTAGTTCGTCTTTGTTATCTTCTATGATTAGTATTTTTCTGTTCTCGACTGTCATATGAACTCCTTTCGTCAAGTTATAGTATGTCTTTTATATGATTATACCACATATATGTAAATAAATCAATAAGATTCGACTCATTGTAACTGGTTACGATTGGTTACGATTTTTAAGAACATAACATTAAAATGCAAATCTATGTTACAATATTTGAACTTCATACTGTTCGCATTCATATAATAAAAAAATAAATTTTAAGGAGAAATACAACCATGACCATCGAAAAAACTCTTAACGGAACCGAGCTTACCATCAACCTGATCGGCAGACTTGACACCACCACCGCACCTCAGCTTGAGGCTGAACTGAAACAAAATATTTCCGGCGTAGAGAAACTCGTGCTTAACTTTGCGGCTCTTGAATACCTTTCTTCCGCAGGACTCCGCGTGCTTCTCGCAGCACAGAAAGTAATGAACAAGCAGGGCGAAATGATTGTCAAAAATGTGAATGAGA
>CALCTE010000081.1 GCA_937893885.1 uncultured Clostridia bacterium
TCTCGATGTCGACGAATACGATTTCGTTTTAAGCGGCGAGACGCTTGGTATATGCGTTCCGCCATATAAGGATAAAGACGGATTTTTGTGTGTTTTACCCATAGCGGATAACGAGCTTTTGTGCAATGCGGTCAGAATGGGCGGGCTCTATCCGTGGGAAAAGGCAATAGCCTTCACCTTTGACGACGGTCCGGGTGATTATACCGACGTGATACTTGACTGTCTTGAAGAGCTTGATGCAAAAGCCAGTTTCTTTGTTCTTGGGTGTCATATAGAAGGAAACGAAGCTATTCTTGAGCGTATGGTGAGACTCGGATGCGAGGTTGGATGCCACGGATTTGACCATAAGGATATGCGAAAACAAAGTGTGACAGCGGTAAAAGAGGAGATAGATAAGACGTCCTCCTTGATTTACAGCGCCTGTGGGGAGCACCCCACTCTATTCAGAGCACCTTACGGCGAGTTTTCGGCGTCTGCAAAGGATACTGCGCTTCATAAGATAAAATGGTCGGTCGATACGCTTGATTGGAAGACTCAAAGCAAAGAGGCGGTCAAAAACGCGATACTTTCTAAGGCTCAAAGCGGAGATATCGTACTTTTACACGATATTTTCAAAACCAGTGTCGAGGGCTTTTGCGAAGCCGCAAAAGAGCTTTCGGGAAGAGGATATAAGCTCGTTACGGTGACCGAGCTTCTTGAGCTTCGGGGAAAAGCGCCCGATGAAACGGTATATCATAAAAAAGCATAAGCACTTTCCGTTTCTCCGCATAAAGCGGGGAAACGGTACATAGTAAAGAGGATGTTATGAAAGAAAAGAAAATTAAAACGGCTGAAGAAAAAAGAGCATTTGCCAAAAAGGCTATAATACGCACGGCGGCGGTGATATACGTTTTGCTGTGTCTGCTGCTTGCGGTCTATTCCGTGACGGGTATTGTCGAGTGGAAGCTTGAAAAGGACACCGTCCTTGAAAAGCCTAAAGCGCAGTCGGGCGTATTTTTTGATGCAGACTTCAATGCGGATATCTCAAAGGATGAGGACTACCAAAAAGAGCTTTTGTATATCACTTATACAGACAGCGACGTTCTTAAGACAACAATAACCGAGGGAAATTTTGAGGAATACGATAAAAATCTCGTATTCTTTAACGAGTATTTTACCTGTCTTCGTGAGGGAGACTTCGAAAGATACGATACGTTTTTCACGAAATCGTATTTTGACGAAAACGAGCACACGGACCTTGAACTTGGTTTTACAAAGCAAAGAATATACGATATATTCATAACCAAAACGTCGAGTGGTTATGAGGAAAACGGCAACACTTACAGAACATATGAGGTCAAGTATAAGATAATGAAGAACGACGGAACCTTCAGAAACGATATAGGCTCCGATGAGCAAAGGCCTCAATATATAACCCTCGTTACAAGCGAAAACGGCACCTTTATAAGAAGGATAACGTATAATAAATACGGACTTGATTTCGATTTTTCGGGAAAATCCGTAGAGAGCGAAAAAACGGCGGGGATATGCGCCGTGGTCGGACTTGCGCTTTTTGTTATAGTTGCAGTATTGCTCAAAAGAAAAAAAGCGCGTAAACAGTGAGGCTTTTGTTATGAACGATTTGATGCTTGAACAGATAAGAGATCTTTGCAAGGAAAGAAATGCGATAATTCTCGCTCATTACTATACGGACTATGCCGTACAGCAGCTTGCAGACAAGGTCGGAGACAGCCTTGAGCTTGCAAGGTATGCGACCTCTTGCGACAACGACATAATCGTATTTTGCGGCGTGAGCTTCATGGGCGAGAGCGCAAAGCTTTTATGTCCCGATAAAACCGTCCTTATGCCGAAGGCAGACGCGGGCTGTGCGATGGCGGATACGGTAAACGCAGAGGACATAAAGAGGCTTCGAGAAGAATATCCCGATGCCGCATTTGTTTGCTACGTAAATTCAAGCGCGAAAACCAAAGCGCTATGCGACATTTGCTGTACTTCGTCAAACGCCGAAAAGGTCGTGCGCTCGCTTGAAAATAAGCGCGTTGTGTTCGTACCCGACAAAAATCTCGGAAGCTACGTTTCGGAAAAGGTAAATGATAAGGAGATAATTTTATTCGACGGTTGTTGTCCTTATCACAACGGCATAAGTGAAAGCGATGTGTATGTGGCAAAAGGAAAGCACCCGGAAGCGCTTGTACTTACACACCCCGAATGTCAAAAAAATGTGCGCGACTTATCCGATTTCGTCGGAAGTACCGCACAGATAATAAAGTACGCCGAGGAAAGTACGGCAAAAGAGTTTATAATAGGAACGGAAAACGGCGTTACGGATCGCCTTTCGCATCTTTTGCCCGATAAGCAGTTTTATCCGATAGCGCCCGCATTTATCTGCGGGGATATGAAAAAGATAAGGCCGGAGGACGTATTAAACGCCCTTTTGTACGACACAAACGAGGTGAGCGTTCCCGAGGATATCGCGGAAAAAGCGAGAATACCGCTTTTTAAAATGATGGCGCTTTAGTTGAAAGGATGAGGTTTTCTTGAGAAGATACATATTAAGCAAAGACAAAATAAAAGACGCGGTGTGCGGTAAAAGCTACGACGTTGTGATAGTTGGTTCGGGACTTGCGGGACTTTACGCGGCACTGCACATCAACAAAAATCTCTCGGTCGCTTTAATAAGCAAGAAAAGTATAAAAAAGAGCAGCTCATGGTATGCGCAGGGCGGTATCGCCGCAGTAACATCAAACGATGACAACGTACGCCTTCACGCAGAGGATACCTTAAAGGCGGGCGCGGGACTGTGCGACGTGAAAGCCGTAGAAACGCTCGTTTCGGAAGGCCCCGATATAATAAGGGAGCTTCGCGAGCTTGAGGTACCTTTTGACGTAGACGTTGAGGGAGAGCTTTTAATAACGAGAGAGGGCGGCCACAGAAGGCGCAGGATAGTACACTGCGGTGGTGACGCCACGGGCAGAGAGACTACGAAAAGGCTTTTCGATATCGCGCGCGAAAGAGAAAACGTGGAGATATTGGAAGAAACGAGCCTTTTGGACGTAATAACCGACAAAAAAGGCGTTATGGGACTTACGCTTATGCGTGAAGGCAAGGTGTATTTTCACCCTTCGGCAAACGTCGTTTTGGCAACGGGCGGTGTAGGGCAAGTGTACAAGTACACGACAAATCCCGCAGGCGCCGTCGGTGACGGCATTGCCGCAGCGTATCGTGCGGGAGCGAAGATAAAAAACGTGGAGCTTGTGCAGTTTCACCCCACTACCCTTATCCCGCACGGAAAGGCAGAGAGGCTCTTTCTCATATCCGAAGCGGTCAGAGGAGAGGGCGGAATACTTAAAAATTCCAAGGGCGAGGCGTTTATGAAGGACGCGCATGAAATGAAGGATCTTGCGCCGAGGGATATCGTCACGAGGGCGATACTTTCAGAGCTTTCAAAAAGCGGGGAAGAAAACGTATTCCTTGACGTATCTTCGATGACGGGAGATTTTTTCAAAAATCGCTTCCCGACGATATTTGCAAAATGCGAGGAATACGGCATAGAACTAACGAAGGATATGATACCCGTGCGCCCCGGTCAGCACTATATTATGGGCGGAATAGAGACCGACCTTGACGGTAATACCAACATAGCCGGCTTATACGCTTGCGGAGAAACGGCGTGTACCGGCATACACGGCGCAAACCGCCTTGCAAGTAACTCCATGCTTGAATGCCTCGTATTCGGAAGGCGTGTGGCAAAGCATATAAACGAAAACGTGCGAAAGCTTTGCACTAAAGCGGAGATTAACGTATCCGCACACGGCGAAAAGGGCGAAAAGCTTACCCATGAAAGAGCGAGTGTACTACGAGCGAAGATAAGGACTCTTATGACGGAGTACGCAGGGCCCGTAAGGACGGAAAAGGGACTTATAAAGCTTAAAAGCTCGCTTGCGAAAATAGCGACGGAGCTTGAAAACTACGAAATAGAGGACGGCTACGAAACAGAGCTTTACAATATGTGCCGCGTAGCACAGCTTATCACGGACGGAGCAATAAACAGAAAGGAGAGCATAGGCGCTCACTATCTTTTACACGAGAGCCTTTGCGTAAACAAATAATGAATTTAGACAATCTCACACTTGAACGCTTTATCAGTATGGCACTTGAAGAGGATATAGGATTTGGCGATATCACAACCCTTGCGACCGTTGACCCCGATAAAACGGCTTGCGGCAATTTCATTGCGAAATCCGACGGCGTTTTCTGCGGCGCGGACGTAATTGAATGTATATTCGGACGCATTTTTACCGATACTAAAACGGAGCTTTATCATAAGGACGGCGATAAGGTCAAAAAAGGCGAGGTCATCTGCAGAGTAAGCGGTAACGCAAGAAGCCTTCTCACAGGAGAGAGAATAGCCTTAAATATCGTCCAGCACCTTTCGGGAATCGCAAGCTATACTGCGGAGACCGTAGAGAAGGTCAAAGGCACGAAGGCGGCTATCACCGATACGAGAAAGACAGCTCCCGGTATGCGCTTTTTGGAAAAATACGCAGTGCGTATCGGCGGCGGCTCAAACCACCGATACAACCTTTCCAACGGAATGCTCATAAAGGATAATCACATTGCTGCCGCAGGCGGTATCGAAAACGCAGTAAGACTCGCGAAGAAAAACGCATCTCACCTTTTAAAGATAGAGGTAGAGGTGGAGACGATAGAGGATATGCTCATTGCCATAGACGCGGGCGCGGACGTGGTAATGCTCGATAATATGGGCTACGACGACATAGAAAAAGCGATAAAGCTTGCAGACGGCAGAGTTAAAATAGAGGCGTCGGGCAATATGGACGAGAAGGATATAGGAAAGATAGCCCGTCTGGGAGTCGACATAATATCTGTGGGCGCACTCACGCACAGCGTCAGAGCGCTCGACATAAGCTTGAAGCTTGAAATGAACTAAAGGCTACATAAAAAACTGCGCTTTTCGCGCGGAAGGGAAACTTATGCCGACGCTTATTTCCGATTTAAGCTCTTATATATGGCTTGCCGTGATAGTCTCTGCCGTTTTCGCGACATTCGATACGGGAGAGCGCTTTGGATATTACGCACTCGCGTCGGCGTTTGCGGCAATGCTTCTTGGGCTTACGGGACTTGGTTTTTATATTCAGTGTGCGGTGTTTTTTTCACTCCTGCCGCTTATGGACTTTTTTGTATTTGCGGCGGAAAAAGTTATGAAAAGGAAAAACGGAAAATGAGATACATTTGCTACAAGGACGGCGAAAAGAAGATATCTGCAGTTTTGTCTGCCGACGGTAAAAAGGCGCTCTCCTTCAAAGAGGCGGGCATACCTTACGAAGACCTTGTTTCGATGATAAAGGCGGGCTTTACGCCGAAGGAGCTTGATTTTACATACGGAAAAGACGCGGACGCACTTATTCTAACTTCCCCGATACCCTATCCAGAACAAGATATAATTTGCCTTGGGATAAACTACGCGGAACACGCTGAAGAAAGCGCAAGATATAAAAAGGAAGCGTTCGAGAGGGAACGCGCATACCCTGTTTATTTCTCGAAAAGAGCAACGGAAACGGTCGGCACGGGCGAGGAAGTATGCCTTCACGACGACGTTACCGAGAGGGTGGATTACGAATCGGAACTTGCGTTCGTTCTTGGGCGCGATGCAAAAAACGTCCGCCCCGAAGACGCGTACGGCTACGTTTTCGGATATACTGTGTTCAACGATATAAGCGCGCGGGACGTGCAAACCAGACACAAGCAATGGTATTTCGGAAAGAGCCTTGACGGCTTTGCGTCTATGGGACCTTGTGTCGTAAGCGCCGATGAACTCCAAAACGTCGAAAATTTGCCCATTCGCTCATACGTTAACGGAGAGCTTCGTCAAAACAGTAACACCTCTCTTATGGTTTTTGACATACCGAGAGTCATCTCGGAACTTTCTTCGGCAATGACCTTAAAGGCGGGCACGATAATCTCTATGGGCACGCCCGCAGGTGTCGGAATGGGATTTGACCCTCCCAGATTTTTGAAGCATAACGACGAGGTTATTTGTGAAATTGTCGGAATCGGAAAAATAAAAAATCGCTTTTTTAGTAAAAAAAATAAAATTTTTCAAAAAACTATTGACACGTGCAAAATTTAGGTCTATAATAGCAGATGTAAAATGATTTTATTATCTCTATTTTTATGCTTTTAATCACATAAATAAGTTCGAGATTATTGGAGGGATAGCAATGGAAAAGAAATTATATGTATCAGCTGATGCTGAATTCATCAGTTTTGCGTCTGAGGATATTTTGATGAATAGTCCTAATAATGGTGGCGGCGATAACGGTGGATCCGATAATGAAGATTGGGATGATCCGGAAAATTGGCAATAATGATTCGGGGTTGATTCCGTGTTTTGCTGCTTTGCTCTTTTTTAAATTTGTATTGTAGGAAAGTAGATTTTTATTATGAAGAAAATGTATGCTGCACCCTGGATGGAAATTGTCGGCTTTGCAACCGAAGATATTTTGAAGAACAGCGAAGAAGATGGGGAAGATGGTTCCAGTGAGTGGACGCCTAATCTTTGATTTGATGCGCTGATTTGAGTTGCTTCGCCTATTTTTGATTAAAGTCGAAGGAAAGGAGAATTTTACATTTTATCATGAAAAGAACATATACCGTTCCCGAGACGGAAATAGTCAGCTTTGCAACCGAAGATATTTTGATGGCCAGCGGTGATAATGAAGGAAACGACCCTCCAAGCTGGGGAGATTTTATCTCCGGAGGAATAGACGGTGGAGAAGATTTACAATGGGAAGGTTTTTAAACCGTGATTGAGCGCAAAAGAAGCCGTAAGGCTTCTTTTTGTTTGCAAAATTCAAGAATAGCGAAAACCGCGAAGATGTTATGTGCATCTTCGCGGTTCGTTTTATTTTAAAGCTTTATCCCTTGTTTGCGATTTAGGTAAATAGAAGTTTCTTTCGTAGTAGATGCTTCTTTTTGTAAGTTCTTCATCAAATTCTATCACACCCATACTCTCGCAAAGAGTATTTTTGTCAGAAAACAGATCTACGCCAAGCCCAAGTCGGTCGCCTTCTATCTCACAGCCGAGCGATGAAAGTATAGTTGGGAACATATCAAGCGTCGAAAACTCGCGAAGCTTCTCCTTTTTAGGTGTTTTGCGCGAGTTTATAAAGCAGTTATATACCCTGCGGTCATAGTCTTCGTCGATGGTTTTGTCTATGTAGTCTCTGTCCATCGTAAGATGGTCTCCGCAGAGTATAACAGTAGTGTTTTCGTAAAAGTCTTGCGCTTTTATCCACTCGACGAACTGTGCAACTTTTTTGCTTGAACAGGCGTATACGTTATCGTAAGGTATATCGAACTCGTCTTCGCAATCCTCGCACACCCAACCGCCCCAAGCATGCGTGTCGACGGTGAGCAGTGTGAAAGCAAAAGGCTCACTCCCCTTTGCCATATTCGTTATTTCTTCTTTTGCGTAATCGAAAAGATACTTATCGTCCATTCCCCACCAGACGAAATAATCCTCTGGGACAATACACTTTTCTTTTGCTGTGAACAGGTCAAATACGGTGTCCGTGCCATGCTGTTCGTAGAATTGGCGTCTTCCGCCGTACTCCGAGTCGGAGCCAACCATAACGGCTTGACTGTATCCGTTTGCGTGTAAGATATCCGAAAGCGAGGTTATACCGGGAAGAAACGCTTCTTTGCCGTATTCGTTTCTGTCTACGTTTATGGGCACGTGAAGCGGAAGCCCCGCTGTTTGTGACACCATAGCGCCTATAGTCCAAGTCCCGCCCGTGAGTGCCGATGCGCCGCCGAAGCCTTCTGTGTGTGAAAAGTTTATGTTGTTTTCATCTGTCGCGAGCTCGTAAAGTTCGGGTATAAGGCTCTCGTCCCGTCCGCCGCCTTGTCCTTTGGTGACAAACGACGTCTCGACGGATTCAAGCAGAATAAAAATGAGGTTTTGCTTTTTCTCTGGGAAGTTTATCTTTGCTTTACTAGGATCAACGTATTCTTCTTCGTAGATAGTTGTCGTTTGAACCGCCAAGGCAAGCTCCTTTGCAAGCTCGACCTTCGTTATTGCAAAGACGAAAAGACCGAGGCTTATGCAAAGCGCGAGAATGAGTGAAACAGTTCTTTGAAACGGATATATATAAACGGATTTTTTGTTTTTCAGCTTTAATTTTAACGGCTTTTTCGGTCTTGCAAATAAAAGCAACATAAGAAGCAATGTTATGGCAATAGCGGGCAAAAGCGCGGTAAAGATATATTTTACGAGCACGTCTTTGTTGATACCTCTCGTACCCGCGATGAGTGAATAAATAACGGAGTCAAATCCTACGTTGCCGTATAGGTTTATATACCAAGCAGCAGAGCAGGCGAGTAAGGAGCATACGGACAAAGAGACGGCTGATATGATCACGCGAACTATTCCGCCGCGTCCGTTTTTGTTTGTATTATTTTCTTTCATCATAGGCACTTATTTCCTCTCAAATATGTGCTATTATAACATAAAAGCCGACAAATATCAATAGAAAAAAGTGCATTGAAAAAAATGTGTGTATTTTGATATTTATCGCAAAAGTCAGACATTTTTGGAGGTATACATTTTATGAAAGAAGTGGATAAAACAGAAAAGGCACTCGACAGAATTCAAAATAGGTGTTATAATAGATATGTCAGAGAAGCTTAACAGCGATGGGTAGAGTTTGTAAACGGTTCATTTAAAAGTTTTAAAATATTGACAAACGCACGAAAGTTATAGTATAATTATCTGCAGTTATGCATATTTTTAATTATTAACGAAGAAAAATGACTTGCGTTTGCATAGGCGTTAAGGTCACGGAGATCATTACTGCAACCCGAAGCAAGCAACTAAAATGTACAGCTCAAAGCCCGTATTTTTGAACGATAAATTTCAAATAGCAGAGGACGTATTTTGCTTCGGTGACTGTTTGTCCATTATCCCCTGATTTCGCAATTGGGAACGATGGGCTTTTACGTTGCCGATTGCGTATCTCTTTAAGCCCCTTTAGCATACCGAAAGGAATGAATCAAATTGAGAAAGATCGCACTTATACTTGCTATAATACTTTGCACGACCTTCTTTTGTGCCTGCAAAAAAAAGATAGATGTTTTGCAAGACACGTCAAAGCAGGAGATCGTTGACGATACTCCGACTCCCGAATTAAGTGACGGTGAGGAAGATGAAGAGGACGACGGACACGATTTGGACTTCGAACTCCCCGAATTTGCCGACACCGACATAAGAGATCCGAGCAAAAAGATAGTCGTCCGCGTGGATATCGACTACGAAGATATGGAAGAAGGCCCCGACTATTTTTACATTGACAACGAGTACAAGTATTATTTTGAAAAAGTCCAGTCACCGTACACCTACGTTTCCGTTTGGGGTGGAGATTTTGTTACCGTAGCCGAAGCGCTTGCGCACGAAGACGTTACGCTTGCCGATTTGGAGCTTGAGGGACTCGTTATCTTTACAGAACCGCTTTTCCCCGACATCGAATATGTAAGTCTTGCTTTTGACATTTTGCATACCGAGGAAGGCGTGCTTTTGGGAAATGCCGAAATTGACGGCGAGATGAGAAACGTCATCGTTTACAGCGAACAGGCAAGCAGCTATAAAAGCGGCGAAGCTGTAATAGTCACGTTTTATCCCGAACAGCTTATAAGCTGCGAAGAGGATTTTGTTTACGAAGTGCCTGCAACTTCTGCCGTAATACCCGATGGCGAAAACACCGAAGACGGTGAAAACACCGAGGAAGGCGAAAACACCGAGGAAGGCGAAAACACCGAGGGCGGTGAAAACACTGAGGGCGGTGAAAACGCCGAGGACGGTGAAAACACCGAGGACGGTGAAAACACCAAAAAGAAGGATACGGTAGAGGTAATCTTCCGCGCTACCTACAAGATAGTCGATGTTATCTTGCCCGAACGCTAACCGATACAGCTTTTTAAAAGTATCAGAAGAGAGGCGATAAGCAAGGCGGCGGCAATGTAGCCTTGTATACCGGAAAAAATACCGTCACGCTTTTTTGAAGTGTCGATCTCTCCGTCGCGGTATGCCTTTACCAATATTACGTCGGCACTTTCTGCCGTTATATCGTTCCAGCTTACAGTATACGATTCCCTTTTCTCCTTTTGCGAGAAGAGGGAATCCTTTTTTTCCACGGTAAAACAGCACACCTTTCCCGTATCGTCTATATAAAAGTCCTTTATCTTGCCCAAAAGCTTTCCGTTTTCTACGCATATTACTATCTTCTTTTTCAAGGTGTTGGTTTGAGTCATAAAAGAACTCCGAAAAAAACGTTTCATTATATAGATATGCGGGAATGATTTGCCGTATGCATAGAAAAAGCGCGTAGTAACGGGCACTTGCGATAGAGCAGTATAACCTAACAAATAGAAAAAAGGATAGAGAAATTTCACTTTCTCTATCCTTTTTTCTTGACAAGCACTGCATTTGTGCACACTAATGTTAAATTTGTCGATATACCTCGCGTTGCCACACACCGCTCGGCTCGATATATTTGCCTTGCGGCAAATTCGATGTATTTTCGCTACGCTCAAATTCGATATGATATAAATCCGCGCTCACGCAGTGAGCATATCGAGCGCATCGCGCATATTGAACGCCGCGTGCGTATATCGAAAATCCGCGCAAGCGGATTTATATCGATGTGAACCTGCTCTATGGCAGGTTCACTAATACGCGATTTTTTCAAATAAGCTCCGATAGAGCATCCATGATTTTTTTTGAGGGTTCGGGTATATCCTTAAAGGGAAAATCGACTCCTAATTTTTCGTATTTAGTGACGCACAGCTTTTTAAAGGGCAAGAGCTCGGTTTTGGTAACGCAAGGGTATCTTTTTGCTATCTCCTTGAGCGCCAGTATATTTTCTTCGTTGTCGTTAAGCGTCGGTATTATGACCTGACGAAGCGTCACGGGAATATTTTTATCATTTGCAATCTTCAAAAATTCAAGCGGCTTATCAATAGAACAGCCGACGTATTTTCGGTACGACTCGTCGCTTGTATATTTAATATCAAGCAAAATATGGTCAGTCACGTCAAGCAGTTTTAACACCGAATCGCTTATTATACTACCCGATGTATCAATGCAGGTGTTTATGCCGC
>CALCTE010000082.1 GCA_937893885.1 uncultured Clostridia bacterium
TGGTTGTATGGCACTGATTGTACTTTTTCCATTTTATTGGATGATTCTTACGTCGATAAAAAGCACGGCAGAATATAACGGCGAGATAATCCCCAAGTTTTTCTCAAACGCGCCGACTGCGGAAAACTACAAATTTGCTTTTACGGCAGTGCCTCTTGACAGATATTTTCTCAACACACTTATTTTTACGGTAATAACGACTATTGTTATGCTTATGGTATCGGTGCTTGCCGCGTACGCGTTTGCGCGCCTCGATTTTAAAGGCAAAAACCTCGTGTTTACGCTGTTTCTTGCGCTTATGATGATACCGACGGAGCTTGTGGTAATAACAAACTATACGACTGTAACAAACCTTGATATGCGAAACACCTTTGCGGGACTTATACTTCCCTCCGTTACGTCGGTATTCTACGTATATCTTTTGAAAGAGAACTTTGCGCAGGTTCCAAATGAGCTTTACTATGCGGCAAAGGTCGATGGAACGGCAGATCTTAAATATCTTTTTAAGGTGATGATTCCCATTTGCCGTCCCACCATCGTCACGGTGCTTATACTTAAAGTCATCGAGTGCTGGAACTCATATATCTGGCCTCGTCTTGCTGCTGACGATCCGAAATACTTTCTCGTTTCAAACGGCATACAGGAGATACGCGAGCACGGCTTTGGCCGAGACAATATCCCCGCAATGATGGCGGCAGTCGTCGCGATATCCGTCCCCCTTATAATTCTGTTTTTGATATTCCGCAGACAAATAATGGCAGGTGTTTCGAGAGGAGGTACGAAGGGATGAAAAAAAATATCGCTTTACTCCTTTGCCTGCTTATATCGCTTTCCTTGCTTTGCTCCTGCCACGGCGCCAAAAACAACGTAGCGGTATTTGAAGCGCCGGACAGTTTCGACACCTCGGCAAAATACGAGATATCCTTTTGGGCTAAAAACGATACGAATATCAATCAAGTAAACATCTACAAAAAGTCCATAGAGGATTTCCAAGCGCTTTATCCTAACATTACGGTAAATCTAAAGCTTTATACGGACTATGGAAAGATATACCAAGACGTAATAACGAACATCGAAACGGGCACGACGCCGAACGTGTGTATAACCTATCCCGACCATATCGCGACATATCTTACGGGAAACAATATCGTCGTGCCACTTGACGAGCTCTTTGACAACGAAAAATACGGCCTCGGCGGCTCGGAGCTTTTATTCGATTCGCCCAAAAGAGCGGAAATAGTACCGAAGTTCTTATCCGAGTGCAATATCGGCGGAAGCCACTACGCGCTTCCTTTCATGCGCTCGACAGAAGCCCTTTACGTGAATAAGACCTACGTCGAAAAGCTCGGATACACACTTCCCGATATCGTGACGTGGGACTTTGTTTTCGAGGTATGCGAAGCCGCAACGAAGAAAAACGATGACGGCACATACGCGTTAAACGGTCAAAACGTGCTTATGCCCTTCATCTATAAGTCCACGGACAATATGATGATACAGATGCTAAAACAAAAAGACGCGCCCTACAGCAATTCGACGGGCGTAATTGAGATATTCTCCGAGCAGACGGAGGCTATCATAAAGGATATTTCCGAAGCTACGGGAAAAGGCTGTTTTGAGACGTTCAAAAGACGCGGATATCCCGCCGATTACCTTAACGCAGGTCAGTGCATCTTCGCCGTAGACTCTACTGCCGGCGCTACGTGGATGGGCGCGAAAGCACCGCTTAACACCATATCCGCAGATAAGACGGCAGATTTTGAGACTGCGGTACTGCCCGTTCCGCAATACGACATCGGTAATCCGAAAATGATATCGCAAGGACCTTCTCTCTGTATCTTCAACAAGGAAGACAACGGCGAAGTTATGGCGTCTTGGCTCTTTATGCAGTTCCTTTTGACAAATGATGTGCAGATAGCATATTCACAGACAGAGGGCTATGTGCCCGTAACGAAAAAAGCGCAAACGAACTCTGAATATCTCGACTATCTTGCAAGAGAAGGTGAGGATAATGAGCTTTATTACGACGTAAAGATCAAAGCTTCAAAACTTTTGCTTGATAACGTGAATCAAAGCTTCGTCACTCCCGTTTTCAACGGCTCGGCTTCCCTTCGAAACGCCGCGGGACATCTCGTGGAAGAAACAGTGACGGCGGTAAGCAGAAAACAAGAGCTTGATATTAAAAAGCTTTTTGATGATACCGAAGCGCTCTACAGGCTTACGGAAGTAGGCGCCGCAGGCGGTGCTAAAATGAGTTTTGGCGCTTTGCCTACGGCTTCAAAGGTGCTTCTTGCGTCACTTGCTGTGATTTGGGCGTTTATTATTGCATATTTTATAATTGAAACGATTAAAAAGCGCAAAAATACAGACAATAAGTAAAAATTTACTTTTTTGTATTGACCTTTGCTGTTTTTTGATGTAAAATACAGCAAAGCAATAACTAATTAAAGCAAAAAATAACAAAACATTTTAAAGGAGAACAAAAAATGAAAAAAGTATTACTCATGCTTTTGGCTTTGGCTTTAGTTCTTTCTTTTGCGGCTTGCGCAAAGGACGAGACACCCGACAACGACGACAAGACTCCTGTTGCCGACAACGACGACAAGCAGGGCGAAGATGACAAGCAGGGCGAAGATGACAAGCAGGGCGAAGATGACAAAACAACAGAGGACGACGTTAAGGTCATGACCTACGAGGAGTACATGGCTGCTGCTCTCGACGCTGAAGTAGTTATCGAAGCTTACGTTCAGGCAACTCAGGGCTGGTGGGACAACGCCATCGTTGTTTACGCTCAGGATGCTGACGGCGCATACTTCATCTACAACATGGTTTGCTCCGAAGAAGATGCTGCAAAGCTCGTTCCCGGAACAAAGATCAGAGTAAAGGGCTTCAAGACCGAATTTAACGGCGAAGTTGAAGTTGCTGCAGGCGCTACTTTCGAGATCATCGAAGACGCTACACCCTTCATCGCAGAGCCCAAGGATGTTACCGCTCTTCTCGGAACCGAAGACCTCATCAAAGATATGAACAAATTCGTTTCCTTCAAGGGACTCACCGTTGCAGCTAAAAAGGCTGCTGACGGCACAGACGTTGCTTTCTTCTATGACTGGGACGGCTCCGGCACACAGGGTAAAGACCTTTACTTCGACGTAACGGACGGCACGAACACCTATTCTTTCACCGTTGAGTCTTACCTCTGCGGTGCAGAAACAGACGTTTACAAGGCAGTTGAAGCTCTTAAGATTGGCGACAAGATCGATTGCGAAGGCTTCCTCTACTGGTACAACGGTGTAAACCCCCACATCACATCTGTAACGGTTGTTGCTGAATAATTTAAAAACAAAAAATCTCCGCTCGTGACGAGCGGAGATTTTTTGCATATCGGCATTTAAGAAAGTGTCATAACGCATTCATACTTGCCGCTTCCCTCTCCTACATCCGAGAAGCTGAAGCTTGCCGTGCGCACTTGGTCAAAGGCAGGTGTGAAGCTTAAACCAAAAATCGCTTCTCTTTTTATCACCTGACCGCTATAGACAGGCTTTCCGTAAAGAAAAAGCGCGCCTTCGGCTCTGTCGGGAAGCTTTTCGACGGATATGGCTCCGAGCTTGCTTACGCCGATGGCTTTTTCAAAATCGGCGGGTGAAAAAGCAGAATTTTCCGACGTGTCGAAGTTCTTATTTAAGCTCACCTCTTTTCGCAAAACGGCAATGCCGTACGAAAGCTCGTCGGTGTATGCGCAGGTGTCAAACCCAAAGCATAAAAACATTATCGCGGATAAAACCAAAAACCTTTTCATTTCTCTCTCCCTTTCTTATATTTGTATATATTATTTTGCCATTGGTCAAAAGTAATATTCATAACAGAAAAATTTGTTGAAAAAGTATATTGAAATTATCTTTATTTAATGTTATAATACAATGGATATAATATGTAGCGCATTTCAAGGAGGAAAAATATATATGCATACATTCAAAAGATTAACAGCCTTGCTCGTCTGTGCAATTATGGTTGTCGGCGCTTTTGCCGGCTGTTCGGGCGAAAAGGAAGACAACGGCCCCTATACATACGCATACTTTACGGAAAATGCACCCGAAAATCTTGATCCGGGCGTTGCTCAATACGACATTGATACAGTTCAGTATCTTGGACTTTTATATGAAGGTCTTTTCAAAATAAACGCAAACGGTAAGCTTGAGAAAGCTCTTTGCGAAGATTACTATACGAAAGAGATCAACGGCGAAACAAAGCTTTACATAGAGCTTAAGGACACGAGCTGGAGCGACGGTGTCTCCGTAACTGCGTCCAACATCGTTTACGCTTGGAAGCGTCTTTTGGAGCCCAACTACGAAGGCCCCGGCGCATCGCTTCTCTTATGCCTCAAGAATGCCGTAGCAGTTAAAGAAGGCGTTCAAAAGATGATGACCATCGACGACGTAGGTCTTGTGGAACTAAATGAAAAGCTCTTAGAGATCACTTTTGAAGATCCCGATTATAACGTAGACCTTTTCCTTAGAAACTTGGCAAGCCCATATCTCGTACCCGTACGCGAAGAGGTGGTTGCGGCTAATCCTGATGGTTGGGCAACAAGCGCAGTTGCAGATCCCACGACTATCGTATCAAACGGACCTTATGCAATCTCTGCTTGGACAGACGATTCACTTGTTCTCAAGAGAAACAGCTACTACTATCTTAAAGGCATATCAACCGAAGACAAGCAAAAATACGTAAACCCCGAAAGGATTACTATTACCTTCGGCGCTCCCACTGATGCTGAAAATGCATTTAACGCTGCAAAGTCCGGTGATGT
>CALCTE010000083.1 GCA_937893885.1 uncultured Clostridia bacterium
TCATAAATGTTTCGGGCTTCATAACCAAAAAACACCCGTTGTCAAAAGGGATTTCTCCAATCTGCGAATTGAATCGTTTTTTTGTATATTCACATCCTAAGCGAGCCATTATCAGATCTACAGACATATAACCTACGTTATGCCTTGTCTTCATATACTTCGGCCCGGGGTTACCCAGACCGACAAGAATGTGAGTGAACTTGTTTTTCTTGCCGAATATCATAAATCTTCCCTAATATTATAAATTATATATTATACGTATATTATATAATACAATTTACAAAAAAACAAGCTTTGAAAGAGAAATTATTAAAATATTTAAAAATATTCGCCTTTATATATTGCTTTTTACACAATAAATTTATATAATGTACTCTGTAGGATTATATAATTCAAAGGAGAAAATGATATGGCAAAAGAAATCAAAAAGGCCGTAATTTTGGCGGCGGGACTCGGAACGAGAATGCTTCCGATCTCCAGATGCGTACCTAAAGAAATGCTGCCCATAGTGGACAAACCAGCGATGCAATATCTTGTTGAAGAATGCGTAAACAGTGGTATCAAAGATATTCTTATTGTAACGGGCAGAGATAAGGAAGCCATTGAGAATCACTTTGACTTTACACCCGAGTATACCGAAAAGCTTACAAAGAGCGGAAAAACTGATTTACTTAAGCAAACCGATGCTATCGCAAGAATGGCGAACGTATATTTTGTAAGACAAAAAGAGTCGCTCGGCACAGCGCACGCACTTAATTGTGCAAGAGCATTCGTAGGTGACGATCCCTTCGTTTGTATGTACGGAGATGACGTTTGCGTAAACGACGAATACCCCGTCACAAAACAGCTTATAGATTGTTACAATAAATACGGAAATTCTGTTTGCGGTGTTCAAGAAGTAAGCCCAGAGGATATTCAGAAATACAGTTCCCTTAAAGTAGAAAAGCTTGAAGACAGACGTTATAAGGTTACGGATATGATCGAAAAACCCAAGCCTGATCAAGTATTCTCACTTTTCTCGATTCTCGGTAGACTCGTACTTACTTCCGAGGTATTTGAACTTATTGACAATACTCTTCCCGCAGCTAACGGCGAGATATTCCTTACCGACGCTATGAAAGAGCTTGCATACAGAGGACGTATGAACGCAGTCGATTTCGAAGGAAAAAGATACGATCTAGGAAATAAGCTTGGTATGGTCATCGCCTCCATTGAGCAAGGACTCAAACACCCCGAAATAGGTGAGGGTCTTAAGGAATATTTAAAAAATTTGGAACTTTAAAAATCGGAGGTCTTATGGAAAGACTGTCTAAAACAAATTATTACCTTGATATAGCGCAAGCTGTTGCTTCACGAGGCACTTGCCTTCGCAAGAAATACGGCGCAATAATTGTAAAAAATGATTCGATACTGTCAACGGGTTATAATGGCGCACCCAGAGGAAGAAAAAACTGTTGCGATCTCGGTTACTGCCAGAGAGATGAACTAAATATCCCGAGAGGAGAGCGCTATGAGCTCTGCAGAAGCGTACATGCCGAAGCTAACGCTATAATTTCCGCATCTCGCGAGGATATGATAGGCGCAACGCTTTATCTTGTCGGACTTGATGCAAAGACCGATGAGCTCGTTCCCGGAATCAACTCTTGTATGATGTGTAAGAGAATGGTTATAAACGCAGGAATATCAAAGATAGTAGTAAGGGATACGCCGACCGAATATTCGGAAATAGACGTTTTGGAATGGATTGAAAACGATGACAGCCTTTCGGGCAAGTTTGGATATTAATGGATAAAATACTATTTGTATGCAGTGGAAATACCTGCCGTTCGCCGTTTGCGGAAAAATATTTTAACAAGCTTGCAAGAGAACTTAATGTAAGTGCTCTTGCAAGCTCAGCAGGACTTTTTGCTAGCGAAAACGCTAATGCTTGCGAAAATGCCCAATCCGCCGCCAAGGACTTCGGAGTAGACAGCGAAATGAAAACTCACCGCGCTGTTCAATTGACAGCGAATATGCTTAACGAATACGATTATATCATTGCTATGGGCGCATCGCACCTTGATATCATCGAAAAAGCAGTAGAAAACAGTGTTAGCGTAAAAAGTACGCAAAAACGCTTAGTTCTCGGTGGCGGTATATCCGATCCTTTTGGCGGCAGTTTATCTGGTTATAAAAATTGCTACAGTCAGATTGCCGATGAGATAAATGCTTTTATTGAGGCAAATTACAGATGAACAATATAACCGTGAGAAAAATGTCTGCATCTGATGTAGACTTTCTTTATAAAATTGAAACTAAATGCTTTACGCAACCATGGAGTAAGAGGGATTTTGCAATAATACCGTCGCTTGATTATGCGCATTTTTTCGTTTTAGAATATGATAATTACATCGTCGGTTTTGCGGGAATATACGTACTTGACGTTGCGGAGCTTATGAATATTGCGGTTTTGCCCAATTTTCAAAGAATGCATTTTGCTTCGATGTTGCTTGAAGAATGTATAAAAGAAGCTAAGCGGCAAAAAGCGGAAAAAATGTTACTTGAAGTGCGAAAAAGCAATAAAGCTGCTATCGCGCTCTACAAAAAATTCGGATTTTTTAATTTTGGAGTCAGAAGGAACTATTATAAAGCACCCGTTGAGGATGCAATTATAATGATGAAGGATTTTAAGAATGAATATTCTTTCTTTTGAAAGCTCGTGTGACGAAACTTCTGTTTCAGTTGTTCGCGACGGAAGAGAAGTTTTGAGCTTGGAAATAGCATCTCAAATTGATATACATAAGCGTTATGGCGGCGTAGTACCCGAAATTGCGTCAAGAGCTCACATAGAGGCTATCCATTCACTCACGTCAGAAGCCCTAGCGGATGCAAAGCTCACTATGAAAGATATAGACGCGATTGCCGTGACTAATATGCCGGGTCTCATCGGTGCACTGCTTGTCGGAGTAAATTTTGCAAAAGCGCTTGCTTATTCGTACGATCTTCCGCTTATAACGGTAAATCACATAAAAGGCCATATCGCCGCAAATTACTTGTGCCATACCGATCTTAAACCACCGTTTATGGCAATGGTGATGTCAGGCGGTCATACGTCTATTGTAAGAGTTGACAGCTATACCGAATATAAGACCGTCGCAAGAACGCGTGATGACGCAGTAGGCGAAGCTTTTGACAAATGTGCGAGAGTGCTTGGTATTCCTTATCCGGGCGGTAAGGAGCTTGACAGACTTGCTTCCATCGGTAATAAAGATGCCATTAAATTTCCTGTTGCCAAAATTGCCGATAACGCCGATTTTTCATTTTCAGGTCTTAAAACCGCGGTTATTAACTACGTTCACAACAATTCACAGCAAGGAAAAGAAATTTCAAAACAGGACGTTGCCGCTTCACTTACGGAGGCTGTATGCAAAGCGGTTGAAAGCAAAATAAATTTTGCACTCGATAACTATACAAACGGCGCAAAAAGCTTTGTTGTCGGCGGCGGTGTATGCGCCAATTCGCATTTAAGAAAGCGTTTACAAGCACTTTGTGAAAAGCGCGGAATGAAACTTTATCTTCCCGAATTTATCTATTGCGGGGACAATGCGGCGATGATAGGAGCACAAGCTTATTATGAGTATTGCAAAAATTCCACAACTCAAAATCTTACCGTGAATGCATATGCTTGCAATGATTTTTAAAATTTACTCATTCTTATAATTTGAAATCATTTTAAAAATGTACAAATTGCACAGATAGTTTCAAAACAAACAAAAATTTATACAATCCGCTAATAATATTAAATTTCACTTATCCACAGATGTAATGCTGAAAAATGGCTTTAAACATAGGAATTTTCCCCATTTCTGTGGATAACTTTGTGGATTGTGTGAATAACTTGGTATATTTTTTGCATATAATGTAATTTATTTTCCTAATTTTTTCTACGTGTAGTAATTTTTACCATTTATAATTTTGCGTTATTTCGAGGTAATCTTATGGTCGATCCTAAAATTAAGTATCAAAAAGAGTTTATAACAAGCTCTCAATATGCGGACAAAAATGGCTTTATAAAACTTCCGTATATCTACCGCATCATTCAAGAGACAGCATCGCTCCAGCTTTATACTTATTATGATTCTCTTGAATATCTAAAAAGTATAGGAAAAGCTTACGTCATATTAAGAATGAATATAAAGCTTTATAAGCCCTTACGCGCAATCGAAAACATCAAGGTTTCGACATGGGAGAGAATTAAAGGCCCCGTTAAGATGTTCAGAAACTATACTATTGAAGACAGTAAAAACGAAATCGCAGTTGATGCATCATCATTTTGGACTTTCTTGGATCTTGGAACAAGAAGACCACTGCCGACAAAAAATATCCCTAATCCCGTAATAAATTACGAGGAAGACGT
Source organism: uncultured Clostridia bacterium (assembly GCA_937893885.1). Lineage (GTDB taxonomy): Bacteria > Bacillota > Clostridia > Oscillospirales > CAG-272 > CALCTE01. The sequence continues at coordinate 4,397 of CALCTE010000083.1, forward strand.
AAGTGCAGATTCTTCAAAAAAATTAATAAAGGACGAAGGCGGCATATCAGTAGGGAAGAAGCTTGTCACAAGCGAAGATATCGACTTATTCGGTCACATGAATAACATTAAATACGTTGATTTGGTATTTAGCTATCTTCCCGAAAATATAAAAACGATCAAGGAATTTACCATTGAATTTATAAACGAATGTAAGCTCGGTGATGAGCTTGATATAACACTTTCCGAGACGGGTGGCACATATAAGGTATTCGGTATAAAAGCCGACGGTACTATTTCATTTTGTTCGGAAATAATTACGGAGGTATAATGTGGATATCGGAATAGATTTAGGTACATCGTCGGTTCTTGTTTATGTAAAAAACAAAGGGATCGTCCTTTATGAACCGAGCGTTGTCGCTATAGATAAAATAAGCGGTAAGCTTTTAAAGGTCGGCGAAGAAGCTAAGAAACTGCTCGGCAGAACACCCGGTAATATACAAGCAGTAAGGCCTTTAAGAGACGGCGTTATTTCGCAGTACGAAATAACCTTCCGTATGCTTCAGCACTTTCTAAAGAAAGCGGGTGCAGGACAACTCGTAAAGCCGAGAGTCATCGTTTGTGTTCCAAGCGGTATAACCGAGGTCGAAGAACGTGCGGTATACGATGCTTCGATACAAGCAGGCGCAAAGCGCGTTTATCTCATTGAAGAGCCTATTGCCGCGGCACTTGGTTCGGGACTTGATATATCGAAGCCGAGCGGTAATATGGTCATTGATATCGGCGGCGGTACTACGGATATTGCCATTTTGTCGATGGGCGGCGTTGTCGCTTCCGAATCCGTCAAAATGGGCGGCGATAAATTTGATGAAGCAATTATCAAATACGTAAAGAAGAAATATAATCTGCTCATCGGTGAGAGAACTGCAGAACAGATAAAAAAGAAGATCGGCTGTGTGTGGACAAAGGATGAGGATGAGGAGATGGAAGTCAAGGGACGTTGCCTTGTAGAAGGTTTACCGAAAACTACTCGCATCAACTCGCAAGAAATACTTGAAGCGCTAGAAGAACCGATGACAGCTATCATTGAAGCTATCTGCGATGTTCTCGAAAGAATACCTCCTGAACTTATGATGGATGTATCAAAAAACGGAATACTCATTACCGGCGGCGGAGCACTTTTATACGGCATTGATAAGATCATAACTAACGTTACGGGTATTGAGACAAGAATTGCAGAGGATCCCATTCTGTGCGTTGCAAAAGGCACGGGCAAGGCTCTTGAAAGCATCAATATGATTCCCGAAGGCGTTGTAAATATCTCTCGTTCAAGACTCAACAGATATTGATAGGAGGATAAAATGAAAAACATAATTTTCCCAAAAGACATTAAACAAACTGTTACAAAGAAGATACTTAAAGAAATATTGCTTTTGCTTTCTGTATCCGCTTTGTTATGCTTGTTACTTGCGTTTTCAGGAAATTATTTTTTCAAAATATCCGAATGGGGTATTGCAAATATAATTATTATCTACATAGTGATAATCTTGCTTCCGTTTTTAGTGCGCAAAGTGCCTTTTAAATATTTCGATCTCTCGTGGACGGGAAAAATAATTGAACTCAAGGTAGAAAATGACAGAGATTATATGCCCACGCGCGGCGGTAGTACGGGACATCGGCAATTCTATCTTAAAAACAATAAGGTTTTAATTGCCGTTATTATGACCGATGATGGCAAAATAGTTGAAAAAGTGCTGTGCAAAGGAACGAGCCAAACCGACTTGCCCGTTAATAAATTCAAAAGCGGCGATAGGGTAGGGCACTTATACGGCACGGACTATGTACAAATCATTCCTCCCACAGAGAGTAATCAAATTATTTGCGTTGTATGTGGTTCTTCGAATTACGAAAACGATAGTCTTTGTCACAATTGTAATCATTCATTGAAAATATTCAAATGAAGCAAAAACGGTACTCGATTTTGAGTACCGTTTTTATCGTAATAATTCAAATTAGAACTTGTTCTCCGCCATATATGCGTCGATCTCTTCTCTTGTAGCCATAGCAACGGAGGAGCCCATTCTGGTAACCTTGAGTCCTGACGTTACAGCGCCAAATTTAGCGGCATCTACAAGGTTTTTGCCCTCGGAGAGAGCTGTTACAAGTCCGCCGCAGAAAGCGTCTCCTGCGCCCGTTGTATCAACTGCTTTAACCTTGATGATCGGAACATACGCCTTCGTCTCGGGGGTTGAAACGTAAGAGCCTCTTACGCCGAGAGTGATAATAACGTTCTTAACGCCCTTATCGTGGAAGAACTGTGCAGCCTTTTCGATACCCTCGTTAGTATCGGTGGGGATACCGGAAATTTGAGCTGCCTCAACCTCGTTGGGCATAATGCAGTAAAGTCCGTCGTAAAGTTCCTCGGGGATAGGTGTGTTAGGAGTAGGTGCGGGGTTGAGAAGAACCTTAACACCGGCCTCAACAGCCAAGTTTTTAGCGTGAATTGTAGCATCCATGCTGAGTTCAAGCTGCATAAGTAAGATATCGGAAGAAGTAATTACATCTGCAACGCTGTCAACCTCTTCGACGGGCATTTTGTCGCAAGCGCCAAGGTAAACCGCAATAGCGTTCTGACCTGTTGTTTCGTCAACCGTGATAGGAGCAACTGCAGTTGAATTGCCTTCCTTGTCAACGAATATGTACTTGGTGTCAAAACCTGCGTCCTTATATAAACCTTCAGCAAGGCTCTTGAAATTGTCGTCACCAACGCGGGTGATCATCGTTACGTCACCGCCGGACTTCTTAGATGCAACGCCTTGGTTGCAACCCTTTCCGCCGGGGCCCATCTTAAAGAAACTGCCCTTAACTGTCTCACCGGGTGTGGGAATGTGGGGTGCTCTGCCCATAAGGTCTACCACAAAGCTACCCATAACTGTAATTTTGCTGCCCATTTTTATATCTCCTTTAATTTTTTATTTATGAGTTTACACTCTTTATTATATCACAATAAAATAAATAATCAATGATTTTTGTCAAGATAATTTTGCAATATTATTTCTGCAGACAAGATATCTACTCTATCCTTGCGCTTTTTACCGCGCGTTCCGGTCATATTCATAATCGTTTGCGCCTGCATTGTAGTTACTCTCTCATCAAAAAGCTCAACGGGAATATCGGATATTTCCGAAATGTACTGCTTAATAAGCTCCGTTTTTTCAGCTCTGTCGCCTCTTGTGCCGTTCATATTTAGGGGAAGTCCCATAACTATTTTTTGAGCGTTATTTTCTTCGGCTGCTTTTACAATTTTTGCCGCCGCATCGTGAAGCCCCGTAGGGTGAATATCGTAAAGCCCTGATGCTAAAAATTCGTTTATATCGGATACGGCAATTCCCGTTCTCTTGTCTCCATAATCAACACCGAGTATCTTCATTGACCTCTCCTTAAATAGACTTTAAATAGTTTATTTGTGTTTCTGTGAGGAGTTTACAGTGTCCCGGTCTTAAGGTGCCGATATTTATCTCACCTATAGCGACACGCTTTAGCTTTTTAATGAGTAAGCCTGCTTTTTCGCACATTTTTCTTATTTGTCGATTTCTTCCTTCGGTAAGAGTCATTCTTAAAACGGTGTTCTCTCCGTTAAAAGATATGATGTCTGTCTTAACAGGCTTTATCTTGTATCCGTCAATAGTTATTTCGCTCCTCAAAAAGCCGAGCTTGTCCGCACCGACCTCACCCTTAACCGTCACGTGATATATCTTATCAACGTGGCCTGACGGGTGAGTGAGTTTATTCGTAAGTGCGCCGTCGTTTGTGAGAAGCAACAAGCCCTCTGAATTCATATCGAGTCTGCCGATAGGGTAGACTCTCATATTTATATAATCTCCCAGAAGGTCTACAACACATTTTCTGTCTTTCTCATCGGAAAGCGTGGTGACGTATCCTTTAGGTTTATACATCATAAGATAAATCTTTTCGCCGCTTGTGCTTATGCGTTTGCCATCAATTCTTACAACGTCCTTTGATGATACGCTGTCGCCGATGTTTGCTTGCGTGCCGTTTACAGTAACGCGCCCTTCTACAATAGCCTTTTCAGCGGCACGGCGGCTCATAACACCGCAAGCAGATATGTATTTTTGAAGTCTTTCAATTTTCATTTTCCGAAAATTCTCCTAAAATAATCAATAACTTTTGAGAAAAATGTTTTATTAACCGTTGATTTTATATCTTCCATCAACATCAAATGGGAGCTGTCCACCAAAACGCCTTTATATAATACGTTTACTTCACCGATAGCGCTGTTTTGTGCAAGCGGTGCGTAAATGAAACGGGGTAAATATATCTTAACGTCCAAATTTCTTAATTCGGATTCACTTTTTAAGGCAAGTGAGGTTTTCCCCGTATATTCCAGGTTTGCCGTTTCAACATTTGACCCAACAACGCTTATAATATATTCACTGTTTACGGGAACGTCATAAAGCTTATACGCTGAAAAAGCTTCATTGTAAATAGCAATATGCTGATTAAAATCGTCTGTACAGCCGAGCGTCACGCAAATGAGCCTTACACCATCCCTCTCGGCACAGCTTACAAGACAACGTCCCGAAACTTTTGTAAAACCCGTTTTGCCGCCGATAATATTTTCGCTCATTCGAAGTAGGCGATTGTGATTTGAAAAATATCTCTTGGTGCCGTTTGGCATATCAATAGCGATGCTCTTTGTAGAAGAAATTCTTGCAAAATCTTCATTTTCCATTGCATTCTTCATGATAACCGCCAAATCGTATGCTGACGAATAATGCATCTCATTGTCAAGTCCGTGAGGGTTTGTAAAGTGCGAGTCTTCAAGCTTTAAGGAAATGACGTAGTTATTCATAAGCTCTGCAAACGCTTCAATGCTTCCCGCCGTTGTCAGAGCAAGTGCTACAGCAGCATCGTTTCCCGATTCGAGAAGCAGTCCGTAGAGAAGGGTTTCGACGGTTATTTTTTCACCCTCGTATAGATAAATAGATGACCCCTCTATTCCGCAGGCATCAGCAGGTACGGTGATCTCTTTCGTAATATCGTCTATATTTTCAAGCACCACTATCGCCGTAATTATTTTCGTTGTGCTCGCAATGTGAAGCCTTTTATGGCAGTTATTTTGCGAGTACAGCTCAAAAGTATCACTTACCATAAGCACGTGTGCATTCGAATCCATCGCTTGTGCTTTGATACCCGATACAGAAAAAAACAAAATAATGAGCGCTAAAAACAATGAAACCGTCTTGTTCAATTTTAAACTCCAATCATTTATTATCAAGAAATTATATGATTGGAATCATTGTATAATACTTAAACTTATTTAGACAATTCATCACTTTCTTCCGTATGAGTCTCGTCTTTGTCGGAAGTAAAGATATTCTTAATTTTTTCTATAATATCGGGGGCTTTTGTAATAATGCTGTCAACGGACGCAATGGGATCCTGCATACTCGGCGTAGAATTCATATTCAAAATTCTCGTATCACCGTTTGCACTTACAACGATAAACGCCACAGGGGAAACCGTAACACCTGCACCGTTGCCTCCTCCGAAGTTTTGCAAAGACGTATTTTTATTGGTAACGTAGTCAATACCGCCCGAAGCAATGCCGATAGAAACTTTTGATACGGGAATAATGGTCGTGCCCGATTCCGTGTTGATAGGTGTGCCTATTATTGTGTTTGCGTCGACAATTTGCTGAAGGTTGTCAATTGCTGTTTTAATTACGTCGTTAAGCTTGCTCATCGTTATTCTCCTTTATCGTTTCTTCATTAACATCAAGATCTAATATCGCAGGCGTATCGCCGATTTCGCTGTTTATAAACTCTTTGTCATCATCATCGGAAAAGCTTTCAAGAGGGGGGAGGTCATCAACTGAAGAAATGCCAAAGCATCTTAAAAAATTATCGGTAGTTCTGTACGTAAAAGGTTTTCCCGGAACGTCAAGACGTCCGCAACATTCAATAAGCTTCTTTTCACATAAAATGTTTACCGTATTACTGCTTTCTATTCCTCTTACCTGCTCAATATACGCCTTCGTGGTGGGTTGCTTATAAGCAATTATCGAAAGCACTTCGTAAGCGGCTTTAGAAAGCTGTCCCTTCGCTTTATCTGCAAGCGCCTTTCTTACGATATCCGCATATTCTCTACGAGTACAAAGTTGTGCGCTCTGCTCGTAAAGAACTACGTGAACTCCGCTATGCTCGTTGTTATACTTCTCACTGAAATCGCGCATTATATTCAAAAGTTGCCACATAGGAACTTCCAATACGGCAGAAAGCTTTGCAAAATTCACCGATTCGCCTGCCGCAAACAGTATAGCTTCTATAGAAGCATACAGTTCGTCTATGGTAAGCGTTTTATCGTTTATTACATTTTCGCCATTCATTATCTACACGTCCTTTTTATTTAAAGTAAGAAAGATGTAACAATCATCACCGATGCCGTCAAGCTTGATTCGGTTAGTCTTGGTAAGCTCCAGTATAGCAAGAAAGGTAGCAACCATCTCGTTTCTGCTTTCGATTTTTTCAAACGCATCTATAAAGCGCACTTTTTTGTGAGTTATAACTTTACGTAAAACAGTAATTACTTTTTCCGAAACCGATACTATCTTCGTGCCGACTATGCCACTGAAATTCTCAAGTCCCGGCGGAAGACGCCTTTTACTGCGAAACAGGACTGCATTCATCGCTTCAACGAGGCGATACGTTTCAAGCTGTTCCTTCTGCGTCTTGTCGGGCTTTACATCATCAGGTGCTTTTGGATAACGATTGCTGTAAACGGGGTATCTTCCTGCAAGAACTTCAGAGACACCCTTAATCTGTTTATAAACAATCAAAGCATTCACCAGCTCTGTTCTCGGATCCTCGTCAAGTTGCTCTTTAGGCAAAAGCATACGGCTTTTTATATATATAAGCTGGCTTGCCATATCTATAAACTCTCCCGAAATTTCAAGAGAAAAAGCCTCGGCTTGCTCCAAATATTCCAAATATTGATCAAGTATCAGCGATATGGGTATATCGTAAATGTCGATCTTGTTCTTTTTTAATAGCGAAAGCAACAGATCAAGCGGGCCTTCGAAAATTTCAAGCTTATAAGACGGTTGATTCAACTCGCACCTCAAATAGATAAAATGATTTTTATTACAATGTTTCTTATAGCGCTAAGAGGAGCATCAAAAGCACCGGTTACAACAGCAATAATCAAAATAAGATGGAAAATATGCTCGTTTCGAAGCATCCAATTATACGCATTATCGGGTAAAAGTAATGAAGCTATCCTTGAGCCGTCAAGAGGCGGAAAAGGTATTAAATTAAAGCAAGCGAGCATCACGTTAGTTACACAAAAGACAATTAAAAGCTCATACAAAACGTAATAAATAGTTCCGAGCGAATTATTGAATATAAAGAATGTCGGAGCAAAAAACTTTAACAAAACAAGTATTACGAATGCTCCTATCGCAAGTAATATGTTTGAAAGAGGCCCTGCAAGAGCGGTAATAGCAAATCCGACCTTGGGGTTTTTAAATCTCCTGTAGTCAACGGGTACAGGCTTTGCCCAACCGAATCCTCCAAGCACCAAGCATATTGCTCCGACGGGATCAAGGTGCTTTAAGGGATTTAAGGTGAGTCTGCCACAATATTTTGCCGTATTGTCACCCATTTTGTAAGCAGCAAATGCGTGAGCCGCCTCATGAAAGGGGAGAGCTATAAGCAAAACTGGAAGGGTATATAAAATAGAAATCAGTCTGTTGATCAAATATTCCAATGTCTGTTCCTCACAAATAGCGATTAATTTCTGTCCATATCTCTGATGTTCCGGTATTCTTTAGTGCCGAAAACGGAATTATCGATGTGCCCTCGCGAATATATTCGCAAGCACTTAATCTTTCAAGTGCTTTATTACGATCTCCTACGTTGAGTTTATCGGATTTAGTTGCTACTACAAAATACGGAATATCGTAATAATTCAAATACTCAAGTATTTGAATGTCGTCTTTCGTAGGCCCGACCTTCAAATCAATGAGCTGTATTACGGCGCAAGCGTTTACGCTTTTATCGCTGACCTTACCTAAAAATCCGTCTACAAGCCTTGACCACTGTTCCTTTTCGGCGTAAGGACGCTTTGCAAAACCGTAACCCGGAAGATCAGTAAAATAAAAGCTACAGTCAACGAGATACATATTGATAGTTATGGTTTTTCCCGGAACGGAACTTATTCTTGCAAGTTTGTTCCTGTTAAGCAAAGTGTTTATAAGCGATGATTTACCTACGTTTGAGCGTCCCGATAAAATAAATTGCTTTCTTTCATCGGTCGGCATCTGGGTAAGGTTTCCGATAGTGTACTTCAATTCAGCGCTGTGATTCATTTTATCTCCTTTGCAAACGCGCCGTGACCGTTATTCTTTGACTGTCTTGTCTTTGCGGAGCGTGGCTTTGATGAAGACGGTTTGAAAGCAGTCTTTTTAAAAACGTTTTTCAAAACCTCGTCCATTGTTGAAACTGGAATTATTTCAAGAACGCTTTTCACTTCATCGTCTATCTCATCAATATTCGGTATATTTTCTTTCGGTATAAGGACGGTTTTAATCTTATGTGATGCCGCCGCCATCGTTTTTTCCTTAAGTCCACCAATGGGCAAGACCTTACCTCTTATAGTGACTTCACCCGTCATTGCAATATTGTGGTCTACGGGAGTCGATGTGAGTGCAGATATAAGCCAAACGGTTATCGCAATTCACGCAGAAGGCCCGTCTTTTGGCGTAGCACCATCGGGGAAGTGCAAATGTATATCGTTCTTTTTATAAAATTCCTTGTCAAGTCCGAGCTTTTCCGCTACAGTTCTTATATAGGTGACCGCAGCTTTAGCGGACTCTTTCATAACGTCACCGAGAGAACCTGTGAGTTCGAGTTTTCCCGTACCTTCCATTATTGCCGTTTCTACTTGTAATAATTCTCCGCCGACCTCGGTCCAAGCAAGACCGTTAACAAGTCCGATTTCATCAGTATTCGAATTTTTTTCAAATATAAACTTAGGTTTACCTGCATATTCTTCGAGGGATTTTTCGTTAATAATTACAGCTTTTTCATCGGTATCGAGAATCTTCTTAACACAGCGTCTGCAGATCTTTCCGATCTCTCTTTCTAGATTTCTTACACCGGCTTCCTTTGTGTAAAGTTCAATAAGTGTTTTCAAAGCTTTGTCACTTATATTTACAGTATCATCTTTAATACCGTGAGCATTCATCTGCTTTGGAAGTAAATGATTTTTTGCAATATGTATTTTTTCATTTACCGTATAAGACGGAAGCTCGATTATCTCCATTCTGTCAAGAAGCGGGCGGGGAATAGTGGAGCTAGTATTTGCCGTGCAGATGAACATACAATCGGAAAGGTCAACAGGGAATTCAATAAAATGATCACGGAAAGCTTTGTTTTGCTCAACGTCCAATACTTCAAGAAGTGCTGCCGAGGGATCGCCGTGGAAGCTGTTGGCTCCCATTTTATCTATCTCGTCAAACAATATCAAGGGATTCATAACCTTTGCGTTGTTGATCGCCGCAATTATTCTTCCGGGCATCGCACCTATATATGTTTTTCTGTGTCCTCTTATGTCAGCTTCATCGTGAATACCTCCGAGAGAAATTCTCGACATAGTTCTGCCAAGAGCTCTTGCTACCGAGGAAGCAACCGAGGTCTTACCGACACCGGGAGGACCGATAAGACACAATATCTGTCCCTTATAATTGGGATTATACTTTTTTGCGGCAACGAACTCAAGAATTCGCTCCTTTACTTTTTTAAGACCAAAATGGTCTTTATCAAGTATCTCCTTTGCCGTCGTCATATCAATATCTTCAACATCCTTCTTGCCGTAGGGAAGTTCAAGACAGGTGTCGATATATGCCTTTAAAAGACTGTATTCCGCCGACGAAAAAGGCATTTTTTCAAGCTTATAAATTTCCTTAGTAAGCTTTTCTCTTATATCATCAGGGAAGGGGATCTGACCGAGTTTGCGTAAATACTCAACAGTCTCTTCGTCATCTTCCTGAAATCCGTCTTCACCAAGCTCAGACTGTATGACTTTTATCTGCTCGCGCAAATAATAATCTCTTTGATTTTTATCAAGATTACTCTTGACCTTTGCCGAAATTTCAAGTTCAAGCTTTAATACATTCATATCCCTTTCGAGAATATCAGACAAAAGCTTTATTCGCTTAAGTAAATTAAATTCACTCAAAACGCTTTGACGTTCATCGGGAACAACTATAAGGGAATCCGAAATGATATCGCAAGTCTTTTCGATATTATCGCTTGCACTTATCTTCTTAAAGAGCTCTTCTGCCGCTTTCGGAACTACGTGACCGTACTCGAAAACGATTCTTTCAAGCGCATCAAATTCATTCTTGAGCTGTTCGTTTTCTTCATCGTTATAGCTACCCCTGAAAACCGAAAGATCAGCTCTGTAGCAATTCTCATCATAATATACTCTTACCGCTTTTGCTCTCGAAAGTGCAACTATGGAAACAGTAGAGCGATTCTTCGACTTATAAAATTGTTTTACCTTCACGAGAGTTCCAACGCCGTGCATATCCTCGGGAGAAGGCATTTCAACCGTAATGTCCTTCTGCATCAACAGCACCGCAAGACCGTCACTGTTTTTTGCGGCGGTTATTGCGTTACTTGTAAATTTTCTTGCGATGTCAATGTTAAGTTCAGACGAAGGAAATGCAATTATTCCTCTAGATACGATTACGGGTATATCTGTATAGCTTTTAGCTTTTATGTTACGCATAAGTTCCTCATTTCAATACATTGGTAATCAAATATATAATCAGTTAATTATATCACACTTTTATTTGAATTTCCATATTTTTTACATAATTATCTTTCATTTATTAAAATTTTATGTTAAAATAGAGGTGCAAAA
>CALCTE010000084.1 GCA_937893885.1 uncultured Clostridia bacterium
CGGCGCAGTATTTGCAGCCATCTTTAAGTTTGCCTTCGGCGTGAAGGCCGTGGCCGGTGCGGGTACCGGTATTGCCCTGAAGGCCGTCATCACCCAGGGCTGCAAGCGCGGTATGTTCTCCAACGAAGCCGGTATGGGTTCTTCTGCTCTGGTTCACGCATCCTCCGAGGTCAAAGAGCCTGTCAAGCAGGGTATGTGGGGCATCTTCGAAGTATTCGCGGACACTATGGTAGTCTGCACGATGACAGCTCTCGTCGTACTTACCTCCGGCGGACTTGAAGGCGGCGTATTCAACGTAGTTACGGGTGAGATAGCCGCAGGCTATACCGACGCAACACTCGTAGGCGGTGCATTCAACGAAGTATTTTCTTGGGGCAATATCGGTGAGAAGTTCATCGCTATCGCTATGTTCCTCTTTGCGTTCACAACCGTTCTCGGCTGGTCGCACTACGGCTCAAAAGCTTGGGAATACCTTTTCGGCGCAAAGACTACGGTCATTTTCCGCATTATTCACGTTATAACCGTTATCTTCGGTGCAGTTCTCACCTCCTCTTTCGCGTGGGATATTTCCGATACCTTCAACGGTCTTATGATGATACCCAACCTTATAGGCGTTCTCGTGCTCTCTCCCCTCGTTGTCAAGATCACGAAAAACTATTTAAGGCGCTCAAAAGGCGAGCTTATCGAGCCTATGTACAATTTTGATCCCGAAGTTCAAAAAGCAGAGATCGCACGCACCCTAGACGGCGAATAAGTAAATATACTAAAAGGACGGAGAAGCGATTTTTCCGTCCTTTTTTTGCGATAGATACACCAAACTTTCGCTTTGTTTTTCCAAAACTTCTATTGAAAATCAGAAAATAATTTGCTACAATGAAAGTAGTATAACAAACGGGAGATAAAAATGAAAAATTTCGTTGAAAGCAACAAAGAAAGCATATACCGCACGCTAAAGGAGCTGTGCCTTATCCCTGCTCCCTCTCACTTTGAGCACGCAAGAGCCGAATACTGCAAAAAATGGCTTGAAGGCGTCGGTGCGAAGGGCGTTTACATTGACGATGCGCTAAACGTCATATTCCCCTTTAACTGCGAAAACAGCGATAAGATCACCGTATTGGTCGCGCATACGGATACTGTATTTCCCGACAAGGAGCCTATGCCCTACTCGGACGACGGCGTACTCATCAAATCACCCGGCGTGGGCGACGATACGGCAAGTCTCGTGATATTGCTCCACGTCGCAAAATATTTCATCGAAAAAGGTATCGACGCGCCAAACGGTATTATGTTCGTTTGCAATTCCTGCGAGGAAGGGCTCGGAAATCTCAAAGGAACGAAGTAGCTTTTTTGCGACTACGGCGGACGTATAGCGCAGTTTATATCCTTTGACAGTCAATTTGATAAAATAGCAAATCTCTGCGTAGGCTCTCACAGATACGAGGTCGAGGTCGCTACCGAGGGCGGTCACTCCTACATTGCGTTCGGAAACAAAAGCGCCATCGCGGAGCTTGCGAAGATAGTCAGCGAAATATATTCAATAGAGATTCCCAAGATAAATGACAGCAAAACCACCTACAACGTAGGTGAGATATGCGGCGGCACTTCCGTAAACACTATCGCGCAAAGCGCAAAAATGCTTTGCGAATACCGCTCGGACAACCAAGAGTGTCTTGAAGCGATGAAAGCTCACTTCGAACGTATTTTCAAAAACGCGCAAAGCGCAGACGTTAATCTTAATATAAAGCTCATAGGCGACAGGCCCTGTATGGGAAAGATCGACCTTAAAAAGATAGAAAATCTCACGAAAATATGCCGTGAGATAATCGAAGATACGCTCAAAATAAAGGTCAGCACTTATTCCAGCTCCACTGACTGCAATATACCCCTCTCGTTCGGAATACCCGCGCTTTGCATAGGCGTTTATAACGGCGGCGGTATGCACAAGAGAGAAGAATGGGTGGAAAAAGCAACTTTGCATTTAGGGCTTGAGGTCGGCATAAAGGTTGCCGTTTCCGTTTTGAAGGAGGTATAAAAATGAAATTAATTGATAGTTTAATAAAGTTATAAAAAAAAAGTAGACACAATAAGTGTTTACTTTTTTTTGAAATAAAATTTATTATGTAACAATATTTCTTTATATTATAATTAATTATAAATAATCACTAAAAGTAATGTGATTTTTATTGAAGATTGGCATGAAAATTGCTGTTAATATGTAGAATGATTGACTAA
>CALCTE010000085.1 GCA_937893885.1 uncultured Clostridia bacterium
CGCGGTGTACAACCCATTATTGCTATGCTCGGCGTTTGGCGTGCAGGAGCAGCATTAGTAATTGTAGAGGATACACTTGCTCCTGAACGAGTCGACTTCATATACAAGGATTGTAACTGTAAGATTGCCATTACAAGTGAAGAATGGGAAAAGATTAATCTGTGTGAACCATTGGATGGTTATGAAGAAACCGATCCCCACGATGCCGCTTACGCAGTTTATACATCAGGAACTACAGGAAATCCCAAAGGCGTACTGCACGAATACGGCAATTTGGAAAGACTGGTACAGTCTGCTAACTATCAGGGTGAAGAGCTGTTTTCTCAGGGAGAAAGATTTGCGCTTGCAGCACCGCTTAACTTTGTAGCATCGATTATGGTTTTGTCTTACGGTCTGTACAGAGGGTGTGGTTCATCTTATATCCTTTCTTACTCTACCGTTAAAAACCCTGTTGCTTTGATAAAATTTTTGCTGTTAAAGCGTATTACATTATTTTTCCTTACACCGACTTATGCACGCAAGTTTGCAGGAAAAACAGGACCTTTCTTAAAGAAGATGGCTATAGGTAGCGAGCCTGCCAATAATTTTCACTTAAAAGGCGTAATCAATTATAACATGTATGCACAGAGCGAAAGCGGTGTTGTTACATGTATGTTTGTTATTGATAAAGAATACGATGTTTGTCCGGTTGGTAAACCTCAATTTGACATGAAATATCGTGTTGTAGATGACGATGGGAACGATGTGCCTGTCGGTGAAATAGGCGAATTTATTTTCGAAAATCCTTATGTCAGAGGTTATATCAATCTGCCGGAAGAAACCCAAAAAGCGTTCAAGGATGGATATTTTTATACTGCAGACCTTGTACAAATTCTGCCTGACGGAAATATAGCAATCTGCGGCAGAAAGAGTGATATGATCAAGATCAACGGCAACCGCATTGAGCCGGCAGAAATTGAAGCTGCTATTCAGTCAATTCTTTCAATAGATTGGTGTGCGGTAAGAGGCTTTGTCAGCGACGAGCAAAGCTTTATCTGCGCTTACTATAAAGATGATATTTCCTTTGATGAGGACGATCTTCGCGCACAGCTTCAGAAACGTTTGCCTTATTATATGATTCCGGCTTACTTTATGAAAATCGACTCTATTCCGGTCAAGCCAAACGGAAAGATGGATCGCAATGCGCTGCCGAAACCGGAGATTAAAAACATCGTAAGAACCTACAAGGAACCTACCACCGAAATAGAGGCTGCCCTCTGCAATGCGATGCAGAAGGTTCTCCACATGGAGCGCATCGGTATTGACGATGATTTTTATGAAATGGGCGGTGACTCCCTTTCTTCTATGGAGATGATGATCGAGAGCGGTCTGCCCGGCTTGGATGCCGGCTGTATTTTCCGTGGTCGTACCGCAGCTAAAATCGCACAGCTTTATACTGAGCAGATTAAAAATCGTGATCCCGGTTCAGACGATGCTCAGAATGAACTGGCAAAGTTGGAGCCGCACAAGCTGACAGCGGAACAATTGTATATGTTTGATTATCAGCTCTATACGCCGAATTCTACCATGTACAATCTTTTTAACCTGCTTCGCATTGAAAAGGAAGGGGTTGATCTTAGCAGAATGGCGAAGTCCATCGAAATGGCAATCAAAAATCATCCCGCATTTTCTACAATTATTCAATTTACCGAAGATGGAGACTTGATACAGTATTATGATTCTCAAATGCCGGTTACAGTAGCTCTTGAAAAAATCAGCACCTGCGAATTTGAGAAAATCAAGAATACCCTTGTGCAACCGTTTAAAATAGTGAATTCTCCTTTGTTCCGTTGCAGATTTTTTGAAACGGAAGATGCTGCTTATCTGTTCTTTGATGTGCATCATATTATCTACGACGGCACTTCGTCTAAGGTTTTTACAAACAGCGTGATTAATGCTTATATGGGGGCTCCGTTAGAAAACGATTACTACTATCTTGCTCTGCAGAGACGAGAACAAATACAACTGACCGATTTCTATAACGAGAGTTGTAAATACTTCGAAGATAAATATGAAAGTGTGAAGTGGACTGTATGCCCGAAGATCGATGCGGTGTCGCGAGAAAACGATTTGGGGCAGATTTCCTGCGAAGCGGAAGTATTGCCTGCACAGCTATCCTTGCTTGAGAAGAAATATATGCTAACCCGAAACGAATTTTACATTGCGGTAACACTGCTTGCAATTGCGATCAGCACAAATGCGCATGACGTTCGGGTGTCCTGGGTCTATAACGGACGAGATGATCTTGTTTCTTCGTCGAGCGTTGGACTGTTCTTCCGTGATCTTCCTGTTGCTCTTCGTCTGAATGCCGAAATGACATTACGCGATATTTTTGCAGAAGTTCATGAGCAGGTGCAAAACGGAATAAAGTACAGTTGCTATCCTTACAACGAAATCGAAGCGTCGCCTGTAGACGATGATGACACCTGTATTCTTTACCAAAGAGATCTGCGTGATATAGGTGACTTCGGTGGACTTGATGTGGAACAGATTGATATTCGTCAAAACAAGGCAGCCTCTCAAACGGTGCTGGATATTCAGATTCTTGACGGTGAGGCCGGATTGCAGTACGTGTTTGATTATGCCGCAAGCCGCTATAAAAAGGAAACCATGTCCGAATTCCAAAATCTGTTCAAACGTGTTATTGCCACCATTGTCAATGCAAATACTGATGGCTATACTTTTGCGCAGCTCACGAAAGATGTGCGTGGCAAAAAGTGTCTTATGCAAAAGATAAAAGATATCTTTGCCAAGAAAAAATGACTACGAAGCAAATACGCATCCCACACAGTATATCAGAACAAAGTGACTGCATGGGTGATAGCTCGATGTGATAATTCGACTATCATCCGCAGTTTGAAACAAGAAAGGAAAATAATCATGAAATGGAAAAACATGTCACTCTCGCATAAA
>CALCTE010000086.1 GCA_937893885.1 uncultured Clostridia bacterium
TGAGAGGAAGGAACCGAGGAAGCCTTGGAACGCCATTACCATACCGATTGTAAACTGTCCCTCGATCGTCAAATACACGCCGACAATCAATACTGCCGTGTTCGTAAGAGAGGATACTAACTGAGGTATCAGACCGAGATACTGATTGAGCTTTGCAAACCTGACCTTTTGGGTATTTACGCTCGCCTGATAGCCCGCCCATTTTTCAAAGAATCCGTTTTCAGCTCCACTCGCCTTGATCGTCTCGATCATTTCAATTCCTGCAACGGTAGCACCCGCAAGTTTTCCTGCGTCACGCATAGAAACACGGGTAATATTGACTCTCTTCTTTGAAATAAAGCGAGAAACAAACATATTGATGAAGATGGAAGCTACTCCGATCAACGTCAAAAGCACGCTGTATCGAATCATAACCACCAAATAAAACACCATCATACACGCCTCAATAATAAGAGGGGCAAAGGTATTTACAAGGCTGGATGCGATAGAAGCATTGGATCCTTTTCTTTGTTGGATATCGCCTGCCATTCTCTGCGAGAAGAACTCCATGGGCATTCGGAGCACCTTCCACATAAACGTGGTGCTGCCGACTGCGGCAATCTTCGCATTGATCCTTGCCGCAAATACGGCTTGTATAAACGATATGATAATCTGTATACCCGATAGCGCTGCAAGCGCCCATATAAACGGTATGAACCAGTCGGGGTTTTGTCCCGTCAGCAATCGGTCGATAAAAATGCGAGAAAATGCGGGCTCAATGATACCGATGAGCGAAGCAATCACCGTTGTAATAACCGTAAACGCAACTGCCACACCCGCCCCCTTCATCTTCGCTTTAGCAAACGCAAGCATGCTCTTGGGTTTGCCACTCGGCTCAAATGTCTCGGATGGCTCAAACATCAAACAAATACCCGTAAAGGATTTGTCGAAGGTCTCCATCGGCACGGTATAACAGCCCTTTGCGGGATCGTTTAGCACCGCCTTGTTGCCCTTAAATCCGTCAAGCACGAGAAAGTGATTGAAATTCCAGTGAATGATGCAGGGGAATTTTCCGTTTGCCTTCAAATCCTCCGGCTCGTAACGGTAGCCCTTTGCCACAAGTCCGTAGCTTCTTGCGGCTTTTAATACGTTTTTTGCATTGGATCCGTCTCTTGATACGCCGCAATCTGCGCGTACCTGCTCAAGAGGAATCCATTTCCCATAATAGGCGAGGATCATCGTCAGCGATGCCGCACCGCATTCCAGTGCTTCCATCTGCATAATGACAGGAACCTTAGCCGCGCCTTTCGTTATGGGTTGCTTGATCGGTTTCGTAGCTTTACCCATATCCGCCACCTCAATTCAGAATGAAGGATATAGGAGAAACGCTCTCTATCACGATCTCAGCGTTATGTATGCCATCGGCAAAATCACCGCTGACCTTTACGGCAAATACCCACTCACCGTTTACAAGATTTCCAACGTGAAGCGCGTAGTCGGTAAACGTACCGTCAACAGCCACGGGAGATGAAGCAATCTCGGTAACGGTTCCTTCTTTATCACCGATGCGAACGGTCATACCATTCTCAACCGAAGCAATGTCGGTCTCTTTCACATAAATTGTTACCTCACCGTTTTCTGCAACGGCAACGGTGGAAAGGGTGGTATCCAACGTTCCTACCCCGCCCCAAACAATAGCGCCGACAAGCAATACAATAATCGCAGCGAGTATCATCCAAACTCCGGGATTGGATACGCGGATATACTCATTCAGTTGCTCGGGCGAGGATACCCGATCTACACTCTTCTTTCTAAATAACTGTTCGTTCATAATATTTCACCACTCACTTCTTGATCGTTTGTTCCGTTGTTACGGCATTCGTTGAATTATCACTAACAGGGTAAGTAATTTTCAATCAGATATTTCGCAAACTGAGAGCTTGTAAATGCCGCAAACCTCTGATACTGATCCGATTTTTCTTCATCGGCGTAATCGCAAACACTTTTAATAATCAGTCCTTTGGGTTTAGGAAGTATAGCCTGCTCAACCGCATACATTACGGCATACGATTCCATATCCAATGCTGCCGTATTTCCGTATTGAGAATGAATCTGCTTATCTACGACCTCACTGTTTGCGACCACGGTGGAACCGCAAGCCATCGGACCGATATGTACGTGAAATTCATTGTCAGGACTCTCGATTGCTCGCTCTACAAGTGCAATTAAGCTCTCGTCCGTGTTTACAAAGCGCGGGCGAGGAATAAAGCCAACCTCTCCATAGGATACTCTCGCTCTTTTGGCTGATACGAATTTACCGGATGAATAATCCCATACAACGTCGGGAATTACAATATCTCCGTATATTTGTTCCACCGAGTTTCTATGTGCAACCCCCGCGGCTATTCCAACCATAAAGACAAATCTTGGCTTGAATAGGGTGATCATCTTCATTGTCAGCACACCCGCGGCGGTCATACCCATTTCGTCTTGCCGTGCGGCTACAAGCTTCAGACGCTTTCCTTTTCGCTCAACCGCCGTTTCATAGTATTTCTGACTATCTCCCTCTAAATTCAGAGGTTTCCAATCCTTATACATATGCATAACTCCCGCTTCCTCGGTGGCTGTTGCGGTAATTAAAGCAACGTAATAATCAAAATTTTTCAAAGCAATTTTCCTTTTCGTCCTCTTGATAGCGTTTAATCTGATAGATTATCCTCAGATGTTCTTTTTGATCTTCAAAATGTTTTGACCGTCTTTATATTCGTAGGTTATCTCATCCATGCTTTGCTTGACCATATAGATACCAAGTCCACCGATTTCTCTTTCTTCAGCGGAAAGCGTAATATCCGGATCGTCCTTTCCAAGCGGATCATACGGAACTCCGTTATCAATAAATGTGATAATAACCGCCAACGGAGCCTCGCTCACCTCAACCCGAACGGTTGCGCTACCAACTTCGGTGTTATAAGCGTAATGAGCAATGTTTCCGAAAAGCTCGTCAATAGCTATGTCAATTTGCATCTGCGCCTTGATGGGGCAATCCATCAACTCAAGCTGTGCATTGACGAATTCCGTAACGGTCTCAATATTTTCAACAGTTGCAGCAAGGGTTAACTCCTTCATTTGGCATCCTCCTCATTGTTTTCCATTCTTGCCTTGTATTCAAGGCAAAGCATCGTAATATCGTCGAACTGGTCGGCATCTCCTACAAATTCGTCTATATCCTTTTTTATTGCGGGAAGAATATCGTTCGGAGTGCCTCCCTTAACTTTGTTAAGGATCGCTCCAAGTCTATTCATTCCATAAAGTTCGTTTTTGAGATTGGTCGCTTCGGTTACGCCGTCCGTGTATTGGAATATCTTATCTCCGGGTTCAAGCCTCGTTGAGCCTGCACGGTATTTCATACCTTCCATACCGGCAAGAACGAAGCCTGCACGGATTTTATAAGGCTCAAAGTCACCGCCTGCTTTGCAGATAAAGGGCATTTCGTGTCCTGCATTCACATAAACGAACTCGCCCGTTACAAGGTCAAGCACGCCCTCAAAGGCTGTAATAAACAATTCTTCGCTGTTAGACTCGCACAGAAGCTGATTGACCTCGGTGAACACCTTGCCGAGATCTCTGCCTGGTGTTGTGTGGTCTTTTATCAAGGTTTTACCGATAACCATAAAGAGCGCCGCCGGAACACCCTTACCCGAAACGTCTGCCATAACAATGGCAAGGTGGGTATCGTCCACCATAAAGAAGTCATAAAAGTCACCGCCGACCTCCTTGGCAGGCTCCATCGTGGCGTAAATATCAAATTCTTTTCTTTCGGGGAAAGCCGGAAAGATGCACGGAAGCATAGATGCCTGAATATGCTTCGCAATATCAAGCTCAGCACCGATTCTTTCCTTTTCCGCCGTAACCTTAGACAAATTTGCAATATAGTTTTCAAGCTCCGCCAGCATGAAGTTGAAGGATTGGCTCAGGGATTCGATCTCGTCCCCCGTTTTGATATCGATGTGCTGATTTTCAAACGTACCGGTCTTGGTAATCTCCTGAGTAAAAGCGGTCAATTTTCCAACAGGCTTTGTAACCATCTTTCTTACAAAGAAGATATACAAAATGATGGTAATACCGATAATCGCAAAGGAGATCAGCAGCATATTGATAAGGAAGGAGTTGAGGTATGCTCTCACTTCGCTCATATCGAGTATGTACTGAATTTCCGCGATAGCGTTTCCGTTCTCGTCAAGAATGACCGAAACGCCCGTGTAATTGTATCCGTAGTCGTTGTCCGTTACGAGAGGAGTGTCAATTCCTTTATTATCTCTGTATCTTTCCCAAATGGTGATATATTTTTCCATATCGGCAGGATCGTCGGGATTTGCCGCGTCTACGTACAGAATATCACTGCCGTAAGGAAGCTGATTGGCGGGATCGTCTCCCATTTCCTCCACCATTGCGTCAATGTAGAAGCAAACGCTGTCCTCATCGGGAACAACGAGGGAGAGGTAAGTGATATCTCCGTCCTTTTTCAGTTGATTGAAGAGATCGTACATTTCCTTATATTCGGGCGTCCCGTCGCCGCCTTCCGCAAGGATGGCTTTCACATCCTCAATGTCAAGCATAGCGGCTATTGCGTTGCTGTTCGTCATAACTCTTTCCGCATACATTTCTTCCAGATAGGATTTCGAGGTTGCGTAGCTAAAGAGCGAGATCGCAATCGTAAGAACAAGTCCGACGATTCCAAGTGAAATAATGAATTTAGGCAAAAGTTTAAGCTTCATTGTTCGTCTCCCCGTCAAGTCGTTTATAGTAAACCTCCGCATCACACAGGCATCTGCCGTGGCAGATCGGGCATATCAGCTCGGTATCGTCATACCAAACCTTTTTTGCTTCGGCTAAATAATCGAATTTGCATTCCGAAAGAGCTTTGCCAAGCGGAAGGATGCCGCCCGGCTTCCAACAAACGATAAAAGTAACGTCTATGGAAAGCTCTTTTAGCCTCTCCAAAATAAAGTTTATCATTTGTGCGGCAAAACCGATGCCGCGATATTCTGCTTTAAGTCCCACCGACTGAATTTTACCGACCATTTTATCGGTGCGGGAATACACCTTGCGAAACAGCTCTGCGTCAAGCTTTGCATATTTCGCAATATCTTCCGGATCGGTAAGATAGTAATATATATATCCAACGGGTTCTCCCGCTTCGCTTTTCAGAAGATAGAAAAATCTGTCCGCAGCACCAACCGCAGAGGCAATTTCTTCTGCCCCGTACAGATTTTCACCAACGCACTCGTCACACAAAAGACGGGCTTCGTTGACTTCTTCCTCTGAAAGCGGTTTCAGATAAAACACGCCTTTGTTTTCAAGATTAAATGTGTATTTCATTCTTTGCCTTTCGTACAGGTCAAAATCTTCATTCCCATAGAAATGACCGATTTTTCCTTCAGGATCAAGCGCTTGAGCGGTTCATAGTTTTCGGCAAGCCAAGCCGACCACGATTTGTATTCTTCGTTGTCCGGCTCTGACTCAAGAAGCAGTAACACGTCCTCGCGTAAATAGGTAAAAAAGGTAGTAAAGATCGCTTTTTTCTTTTCCTTCTCGCCCTCTGCCGCCGAAACAACATCGTGCCAAACGTTAATGCTTTCATATCCGCAAGCGGAGAGTGTTTCGCAAACGGTCGCTCCGACCTCGCGATTGCCGGAATATTTGTCCTTTTTTAAGATCTCCAAAAACTCACCGAGCAATCCGTTTTTATCACCCGTTAAGGTAGAACTGGCGTCGTTTGCTTCAATGATAAACAGCTTCCCGTCCGTTTTCAAAAAGGGACGAAGAGCTATAAGCAACCCTTTCACGTCGGATAAGTGCATCAGAACGAAGGA
>CALCTE010000087.1 GCA_937893885.1 uncultured Clostridia bacterium
ATATTGCGGTTCTCGTCCAGATAGTCGCACAGCTCTTTTTTGCCGAAGGTGTGGTTGCCCATGGTGATCACATCGGCTCCGGCGTCGAAAATGTCCTCCGCCTGATTGGGGGTCATGCCCACTACGCTGGCGTTTTCGCCGTTGACAACACAAAAGCCCACGTCGTACTGCTTCCGCAGCGCGAACAGCCGGCTGCGCAGGATGTCCAGTCCGCTTTTTCCGCAGACGTCGCCCACGGCGAGAATGTTGACCGTCATGTCCTTGTTCTCCTTTCCGGGTCGGCCGCAGCCGCCCGTTATGATTCCAGCAGGCGTTTTGCCGCTGCGATGTTGTTCGATTCTCTTTCAAACAGGACCCGCGCGGCTGCCGCCAGCTCTTCGGGCTTGGAACAGGTGAGCGCGGAGTCGAGCAGCGCGCAGAGTTTTCCCGCCTCCGCGGCGTCAAAGGGCAGGTGGTTTTTCTGCCCGGTGTAGTCCATAAAGGCCGTCACCTTTTTGTCGTAAGCAACGCCCACGTGCGGTATGCCGCAGCCCGCGGCGAAGATGAGTCCGTGCAGGCGCATCGAGAGCACAAGCTCCATGCGCGAGAGCAAACCGATGGTCAGGCCCGTCGGCATCGGCTCGTGCAGCAAAACGTGCGGCACATCCCCGAGCAGCGCGCAGACCTTTTCGGCGGCTGCGCCGTCGCTGCGATGGTTGATGGAGAGGAAGACGGGCGTGAGCCCGTGCGCCTGCCAGGCGTAGCGTGCGGTGGCGGCAAAGGCCTCGACTTTCCCGTCAAAGCCCGGCCAGAGCCGCAGGCAAAAGGCCGCATAGTGCCCCTCCGGCGACAGGCCGTGCGCGCGCAGCGCAGCGTCCGTCTCCGCCTCGCCCGCGCGCGGCAGCGAAAGTGCCGGGTCGGCAGAGAGCGTGAGCTCCGGCTTCGTGACGCCCAAAGCCTCCAACTCACGCAGGCTGCTTGATTCGCGCAGCGTGATCGCGTCGACATGGCGGTTGAGCGTTTTTTGCGCAAGGCGGCGGTCAAAAGCTGTGTTCAGCGGGCCGATGCCGCAGCCGTACATCTGCACGGTGCAGCCTGAGCGATTGGCGGAGATGATGTTGAACAGATAGTACCAGAGGGAGCGGTTGGAGGTGACATCCTGAATCAGATTGCCGCCGCCGTTGATGTAAAACTTGCTTCTGCGCATGGCGGCGAGCCATTTGAAGAAGGAGAAGGTGTGGATGGCATTGACCCGCAGGGTCTGGCGGGTCTCCAGCGGATTGCGGGAAAGGACGGTGATGGGAATGTCCTGATCAATGCTTCGCATCTCGCCGATGATGGCTTCGAGAATGGCATCATCGCCGGCGTTGCCGCGACCATACGCGCCGCAGATGACCACGCCGTCCTTCTTACGGATGCGGCGGTGATAGCGGCGGATCACCTCACCGTAGATATGGAGCTGGGTGTCGATGGTGCTTTGCAGGGAGAAGCGCTGGGAAGCCTTGGCATGAAGTGCGTTACCGAGGATCTGGATGCGGTCCCTGTCTGTGAGTCCTGCGGTCTCGTAGCAGCGCGCGAACATCTCGGCCCAGTCCTCAACATCCTGACGGGTATAGGGGATGATGACCGGAGTGCCGGTGGTGCCGCTGGAAGCGTGCAGGCGCACCACGTCCTTGACCTGCATCACGTCGGGCTCCTTTTTGAAATATTCGAAAACGTCTCTCTTGATCATACGCATATTACCTCCTGCAATTTGTAATCTGAAACGAATGTCTGTCATTTTACTCATAACTTTTCTCCTTTTTAATCGTCGTAGTATTCACCGTGGACTTCGGTTATCAGCTCGTCCACGTTGATCTTACCGCGCATCTGCGCTACGTACTTATTGGCTTCCTTGCGAATTCCAATGATCTCTTCGTATCGAAAGTCGTGTTGATAAGCTACCATCTGAGCAAGCATATCAAGCTCGATGGCATACCTGTAAAGTCCTTTGGAGATGCGCGTGTTGGTGGGGTTGATCTCTTCGTGGATCGCCTTGCGGATCTCTTTGGAGAGGAGATCTCCGTTCTTGTCGATGACAAGCTTGGTGATATAATTCTCAATCGCCTTGGCAACGAAGGCGGAAAAAGATTCTACCTTCGCTTCGCCGAAGAGAATTTCTGCTTGTCTGACAAGCTTTTCTTCAAGATATACCGTCTTTCTTATCGGTTCGTTTGTCTTTGTCATTGATACCTTCCTTTCAATTAATCGATAATTTTTCTCTCTTTCACACCCGAAAAACGCGGGACGTACCGCCATAATCGGGTGTTTGCTCACACTTTTCGCGTGTGATTTTGAAATTTGCCATCCACCCGAGAAAAATCGGTCGGAGGCGGAAAAGCCTTTATTTACGCCACTTTTCTGCGGTCGGCTGTTGCCGTTCGCTGTGAATGTGCGGGTGTGAGTCGCCTGTACTTTAACCTGCCCTAAAATAAGTTTAGGGAAGTTCGCGTAAATTCTCGAAAACAATGCAACAATGCAAGTGACACTGTGCGTGATCTTTGCGAAGGCTGCAATCTTCATCCTTGCAGCAGAGACACTCTGCAATGTTACAATCTTCATGCCGTTTCTTCGGCGCTATCGGGGATCGCCCAAAACCAACGCTTGCCGATCTTCTTCGTAACGATGCTTTTGTTCTTCAGCTTAGCCTCGTTAACTGTGCGCTGTGAAATGCCCAGCTCCTTTGCTTTTTCGAAGATCTTTTCGGCGGGAACGAACTCACCCGAGGAAAGCATATCGAGAATCAAGTCCTCTGCCTGATCGGTTTTCGTTTCAGCTTCACCGCCGCCGAGAAGCTCGTCCGCTGTGATCTTGTCGTAACCGTCAAGCCATTTGAAGCCCTCGTCGTTACCGAGATTGAACGCCATCGATTTTCCTTCGGGCGCAAGGGATGACTTGTCGTGAACGATCACGCGCACGTTTGGCATCTTGCGAAGTCTACCGACGAGAAGAACGCTACGCGCCGATGCACGAAAGTCGATGGTACCAAGTCCGCGGTATGCGCTGTTCGTACCTTTCATCTTGTTGAGATGCCCCACGAACACAATGGCGCAACCCGTTTCCTCAGCGATCCTTGCGATGCCGCGCATCACGGTGCGGATCTCGTTTGCACGGTTGATGTCGGTGTCCTCTCCAACGTAGCCTTGGATGGGATCGAAGATCATCAGCTTCGCACCCGTTGCTTTGATCGCCGCCTCGATGCGCTCGTCCTTCAGCGTCAGCACGTCAACTTCTTCGCTGATGTTGAAGATGAGATTCTCGTTCGCCTCTGCTTCCATCAGCCTCGGCTTCACCGTGTCACCGAGACCGTCCTCGGCAGTCTGATAGATCACGCTGATGGGTGCGCGTTCCTCCATACCGGGAAAGCCGTGACCGTTGGAGCACGCCGCCGCGAGCCGTAGCCCCAGCGTAGTTTTACCCTCACCCGGATCACCTTGGATGATCGTGATCTTCCCGAACGGAATGTACGGATACCACAACCATTCCACCTCCTGCAGTTCGATTTCGGATAGCGAAATCAGTTTCATTTGTTTGTCCATTTGTTTACCTCCTTGGTTTTATTGATGTATTTTTATCTTTGAGAAAAAGATCCCTCTAAGCAGTAGCCAGCGAGAACGCGTTTTTTATACCCATCACTTTATATCCCACACTTTTTTGAGATTTGAGCGCCTATTTTTTCGACAATTAACAATTTCTTTACATCTGCATACACAATCTACAAAATGACAACTAAAAAAGGGCATGACGATACCACTGAAAAATCAGTGTATGTCATGCCCTATCTCGATGGTCAGTGTTCTCACCCTTGCGGGTGGATATAAGCTCTTTTCCGGCTTGCTTTACTGATCGGTGATCAGCGTGTCCGGCGGATGGATGCTATGTACGATACATAAACTATTTAATTGTCTTTTAAGTTTCCTCGACAGTATTATAACAAATGTGTGCCGAGAATTATGTTGAAGTATGTAGGCTGAAGGAAAATTTTTACTGCTTCGAACCCTGTGACCATATTATACACGAACTGTTTTGCGTTTTCAATAGGGTTTTATGAAGTCGCAAAAAGGTGGGCGTATTTGCGCCCACCTTTCGAACTTCAGAAGTGTTTTCCTTCTCCGGGGCGGTCTTCGCCTTCGCCGATGTAGTCTTCTACCGGTCGTCGAGTCATCTTCTAAGGAATTTTGATAATATCGTTATATTGAAAACCAATGAGATCTATGTTATAATGTTTAAGAACACTATAAAAATAATAGCACAACTATTATCGGAGTCTATAAATGATATGTGGTCATTTCTCATAGAAATGATATAATAGAATCACAGAAGCGCTTCTGAAAATAATAATCGGAGGAACAAAATATGTCTATTGGAACAACAATAAAAAGACTGCGCAGAGAACGCAGTATCACACAAGAACAGCTTGCGGAATATTTAGGTATCAGCACGGGTGCAGTATCTCAATGGGAATGTGACCGAACTGCGCCCGATATTACACAACTACCGTTACTCGCTAATATTTTTGACGTCAGTGCCGACGAGCTTCTTGAAATAGGCGGTAAAAAGAAGGAGGAAGTCATACGGGCTTTTTTGCGTAAATATGATGAGCTTTCTAACAAAGGCGACCTTACGTCAAGATTTGATTTGACGAAAGAAACGTACGCAAAATATCCAAACGATTATCGTGTTATCGAAAAGTATATTCTGGAATTGTTCAATGATCCGAACTATCCCACCGACCCATTGGGCGAAGAGGTTCACAAGGATGAGCTTTTTAAGCTTTGCGAAAATCTTCTTGAGTATTGCACAACTCAAAAAATTCGTTATACTGCGATGGATATTCTTTCCGTGCTTTACGTTAACAACGGTCTTATCAATAAAGCAAAAGAAATATATGAGCAGTT
Source organism: uncultured Clostridia bacterium (assembly GCA_937893885.1). Taxonomy (GTDB): domain Bacteria; phylum Bacillota; class Clostridia; order Oscillospirales; family CAG-272; genus CALCTE01. The sequence continues at coordinate 4,917 of CALCTE010000087.1, forward strand.
TCCCGAAAGCATATACGATACCGTTTCCGAGCTTTATGAGCAGATGTATTGCAGATGTGACAGAGAAAAGTATATCGAATTTATCAAAAAGAATCTGCGCTATACTACCGAGCACCTTATAAATAAGATCAGAAATTTCGGAACCTTTGCGGCAACTACCACCGAAGACAAGATACGGGCGTACAAAAAATGCATCTCCCTTATTGAATTGATCTATGATGACGGTGACTATGGTTTTGCGTACTATCATCTCGGGCATATACACTGCTTAATTGCGAAGCTTTATTATGGGATAAAGGATACCGAAAACGCAGTTTTGCATCTTGAAAAAGGTCTGCATTTCAGTAAAGCATACGATGAGTTGCCTGCAGAAGTAACGCACACATCACTCTTATTGGAAAATGATATTGAAGATTTATCGGAGGTATATAGCGGAACACAAATGAATCGTGTTGCATATGAGATCGAAGAGTTCAAGAAAATAACGGAGAATACGAGCTTTGAAACCGATTGTTCCAATATCATAAATAAGTACGCGCAATTTGCGAAAACAGAATAACAAAAGAAAAAGGTCCATCCGTACTTGATGTGCAGATGGACCTTTCGTATTTAGAAGTGTTTTCCTTCGCCGGGGCGGTTTTCACCTTCGCCAACGTAATCTTCTACGGGATTGTCATCGATCTCGGTCGGTGTATCATTCTCGAATGGATTCGGCTGACCGCTGATCTGAGGTTTGTATTCCGCAAGGCTTTGATCGCCTTCGTCGATACATTCGACGGTGTCTTCTTCCAGTTTGGTAACGCTTTCTTCTGCGACCTCAGTGCATTCTTCCGTAACTGTTTCCTGAACTACAGGCGCCTCTTTCTTTGGTGCTTCAGTCGTTGTTTCCGCCTCCGTCACCTCGCCCACAAACGCCGTTTCTGCGGGTATTTCGCTTTCTTCGGGTACTTGCTCCACCCGTGTGACGATCGCCGTCTGTGGCGTTTCTACGGCGGTCACGTGCGGTTGATCTGCGCCCTTTTGTGGTGCGCTAAAGAACGTCATAATAATTGCAAGGATAATGGTGATTAACTTTTTCATATATGTAATTCCTTTCTCTTATTCGATTTCCGTATTCATTATTTCGATGATGATCCTGGCGCCGAGCGTAAAACCTCTCACGAATGACTCCCGCTCTGCGATGCCGTACATTTCGTTTGTACATTCGGTGAACTTTTCGAAGATCTCTTTTTCCTCATCGTTCATACGTTTTTGTAGATCTTCCTCGTGCCGTACAATATACCCGAGTAGCTCCGAATACTTGCTTCCTTTCTTGAAGTCCCTCTCGCACGGCGAGATGTTGCCATACCATAATTCTTCAATGATGTTCATACGCGCCACCTCTCTTTCCGATGCTTTCGTCGATGATCACCGCCGCCAGCACCTTGCCGAACAGTTCGATCTCGCTTTTGCCCTCATCACGTTCGTGCTGATCGAACCGCTCCAGCGCCATTTCGATGTGCTCCGGCTTCGCGTTGGGATAAAGCCTTTTTAGCTCCTTCGGCACCATAACGAGAGAGCGGCTCCGCATCGGGAAATCCCGATTCAGAACCGCTCCGTTTTGATTATTTACTTGTTTCTTCCGTACCATATGTACTACCTCCTTTGTTGGTAGCACACACAATATCACAGAAGTGGTTGGAAGTCCAGAGAGAATAGATGGTTATTTATAATCCAAATTCAAATGTTTCCGTGTTCTATACAAAAATCTATCGCCTTAATAAACTCTTCTGGCATAAGTAAGTACATAACTTCAGTTTTACTCTTATCCGATGCAAATAGAACGCCGTGGATTTTTTTCGCATCCTGATTATAAGCTACCGACCATACAAAGGAATGAATAATCTGATTGCATACTTTATTAAGTTCAACTTCTTCTGAATAGACCTTTGAACAATCATAGTTATCCGGAATAACACGCTCGATGATTAAATCCTTATCTCCTGAAAAAGGATAAGCTGTTATTTTAACTTTATATTTGAGAAGTTGCAAAGGAGGCATTGGTAAGTTTCCATTTTTTAATACTGTTTCAGCCCCTTTTTCATCTTCAAACATTTTTCGAATAATTACTGCAGAATATAATATTGCTTTATTTACCTGGTGTTCAGCATACTTATCGAAAACACTTCCTACTTTGAGCCAAAATTTTAGACTTCTTTTATTATGAGCTAATTCTCTTTTCCAATAACCATCAAGTATCATGTTTTACCTTTCCGCGTGAAGGGTTCTCTTAAACGCCTCGTAATTTGCCACTTCTCGCTCGGTGTGATACACCGCATACTCGATTGTATCAAAGTAAGTGATGTAGTTTTGCATTACAGTGTCGAATACCTTTGCCACAATTTCGGGCGGATTCCTGAACGCTCCGCAACCAAAGGCACCGAGGATCAGCACTTCGTTTCCGTTGGCAACGGCAATCTCGAAGATTCTTCGAATGCGCTTTGTTAGCAGTTTTTCAAGCTCTGTAGGCGTAATCTTAACAGCCTTATCTCCGGCGTGAGGATTCATTGCATTGCTCGGACGTTCTCGTAGGTTCGGTGCGGCACAGGTAAGAACATTGACACTCCACCATTCGTTTTTTGGCAGGGGTTCGGGAAAGTTCGTGTCGCTTTTGAATACGCAGACATCCGGAGTATAAATGCAGTCATTGTTATATAACGGGTTTGCCGCCTTACGATGAGGTTTGTAAAACGCATTCCACATCGTATCGGTGTTTAGACACGGATAAAGCGTCGTGCATCGACAGATGCATTCCTCCTGGGCGGACGAGCCGTTTACGACACCGCCTCCTGGAT
>CALCTE010000088.1 GCA_937893885.1 uncultured Clostridia bacterium
GGTTTAATGTCCGAGTGGACGTTATCCGGCGAGCTAGTCAAAGGAATCAGCGGTGCGGGTGACGGCGTTACAGGCAATTACGAAGGAACGCTGACGCTCTCTATGAAAGCCATTGATATGGCTGAAACCTTTGATAGAAATTGGGTTCAAAACACCACCGAGTGGCCGAGCATTATGAGAGTGTTAAAATCAGGCGACAAGCTCACCGACACACCGCAGCAGACCACAAAGCTGGAACGCACGATCAGCGGAGATTTTAATTTGTATATACCCGGTGAATCAAGCGGCATATATGAGCCTGCTGTGTTTGGCTCGTTTAACGGTGCGGATACCATTGACTTTTCTTTTAGCCGTAAAGCAGAAAGTTCGTACTCCGGCTATACGGACGGCTCTAATACCCTTATCTATGGAGCAAATTTAACCTCGAGCAATGTAAATACGGTGTATTTTGAAGGATACCATACATTTCCCACAATAATGGGATCTGCGGGAACAGGGCCTGACACTTGGGCTCAAAGTACCGGCGATCTTGATATGAACGTTGGCACGGTATGGGATCCGCTTGACGGCGAGGTTTCTATGGAAATCAATTTTGGAAGATAACGGAGGAATGATTATGAAAAAACTTATAGCTTTACTGCTTGCGCTTATGATGGTATTTGCGCTTGCAGCTTGTAATAACAACGATGATCCCAATGGGGATGATCCCTTAAACCGTGATCCCGGAACATCACAGGGAGGCACACAAGGCGGCGAAGATAACCCCGGAACACAGGGCGGCGAGGACGGATCGGCAAAACTTGATAAGTTCAATGAAAAAGTGAAGGCTATGCCAACATCGACGGATAAGAACGAGATCGCAACCGCCATTGATGATGTTTTTGGAGTAAAAATCGACCTTCCCGATGGTTCATGCTCTGCACAGACATATTCTGCTGAAAGCGGATCTGCTTACGTGGTATATGTTTCAGGCTCGAACATGACGGCATCTGATTACTATAACAGTCTCAAATCCAAGATGACTGCCGACGGTTATACGGCAATAGATGAAGATTTAGCCTTCTATAAGGCTGTCGATGGTCTCGTGTACTCTGTAGGTCTTGACAGCGAAGGCAGAGATTTTTACATTGGCTTCGCAGCGGACGTTTATTCCGGTGGCGATATCGGCACACCCGGTGGCAATGACAATCCCGGCACGCAGAATGATCCTATCACGACAGGCGGTGCAGTCGGAGTGAACGCACCGACATCTTATGAGTTACCGACTAATGTCAAACTCGTAATGGAAGACCAAACCGGCGGTACAACGACGAGCATCAAAATCGGAAACGATTATTATTACTGCAACGTATCCAAAGCCGGAACCTCGGAAAAGTATTTCAAATATGATGCAGAAAATGACAACTACGTATTTTACACGAGATACGATGGTGGTGCATGGCAAATTGATGATTTCTATACCGGCAATAATGCTAAGTATGACCAAATGATTAAACAGAGCTTTGCATATATCGCTTCGGCAAACACCTACGCGAATAACGATCCAAACAATGGCAGTACCACGATTGCTTCGACAGGCAGATCGCAGAAGATCGCAGGATTTGATACCAAAGAATACACCACATCCGGCGGATATATGTCCGAAACGTTTTGGCTCACCGATTCGGGCATTTGTCTCGGATACAGCGGTTCTTATGCAACCGAAACAGCAACCGAATGGGATACTTCCGTAACTTCTTTCGGCGTTGATCTGCCGTAAACAAAACCAAATAACCCAAAACACCCACAGGGGCGGTACGATCGAATAAGTATCTTAAACTGCCCGTGTGCTTTAAATCCGTGAAAGGAGGTTAACGAATTGACAAAACGAATACTCACGC
>CALCTE010000089.1 GCA_937893885.1 uncultured Clostridia bacterium
GTGGAATTCGCGATATGGAAACTGTAAAAACCTATCTTGAAAATGGAGCTGATCGTGTTATTTTAGGCACAAGCGCTGTAAATGACGAGGACTTTTTAAAGCAAGCAGTTGATACCTACAAGGAAAAAATTGCAGTAGGTGCTGACGTAAAGGACGGATATATCGCAATTAAGGGCTGGATTGAAAAAAGCCAATATTCCCTTGAGGAGTTTCTAAATAAAATGCAAGACTTAGGCGTTAAAACCGTTATTTGTACAGATATTTCAAAGGATGGTGCAATGAAGGGCACCAACATAGAGCTTTATAAGGAGCTTTCTCAAAAATTCACCTTGGATATTGTTGCCTCTGGTGGTGTTTCAACTCTGGACGACGTTTTATCACTAAAGGAAATGAACCTATATGGTGCAATAATCGGCAAGGCATATTACACAGGCGCAATCAACCTAAAGGAAGCAATAGAGGTTTGTAAATGATAACAAAAAGAATAATTCCCTGCCTTGACGTAAAGGACGGCAGAGTAGTAAAAGGTACGAATTTTCAAAATTTAAACGACGTTTCTTCCCCCGTGGAGCTTGGAAAATACTATAGTGACTGCGGTGCGGATGAGCTTGTTTTTTACGATATAACCGCATCAAGCGACGGGCGTAAGCTCTTTACCGAGATACTTACGGAGGTTGCGGCAAACATATTTATACCGCTTACCGTCGGCGGAGGTATAAACACGGTGGAGGATTTCGACAGAGTTTTAAAGTGCGGCGCGGACAAGGTGAGCGTAAACTCAGGCGCGATAAAAAATCCCGAGCTTATAACACAGGCGGCGAAAAAATACGGCGACCAATGCGTAGTGCTCTCGTCGGACATAAAAAGAGTAGACGGCGAGTTTCGCGTTTTTGCAAAGGGCGGCAGAGAAGATACGGGGCTTGAAGCAATATCGTGGATAAAGCGCTGTGTTTCGATGGGCGCGGGCGAGGTCGTGGTCAATTCCATCGACACGGACGGTGTAAAAAAAGGCTTTGACATTGAGCTTTTAAGGCTCGTATGCGACGCTGTGAACGTACCCGTGATCGCATCGGGCGGTGCGGGGAGCGCTGAAGATTTCGTGACTTTGTTTAAGGAGATACCCGATATAGATGCGGGACTTGCCGCATCGGTCTTCCACTACGGACAGGTGAAAATAGCAGACTTAAAGAGCCTTCTTGCAAGAGAGGGTATCACGGTCAGAATATAGGAGAATAAAAATGATAAACATTGACGAGCTTAAATTTGACGAAAAGGGACTTATTCCCGCGATAGTTGTCGACGCGTTTTCAAAGAAGGTACTCACACTTGCGTATATGAACAGAGAGAGCCTTCAAATTTCACTTGAAAAGAAGCTTACCTGCTTTTACAGCCGTTCGAGGAATGAACTCTGGCTTAAAGGCGAGACGAGCGGAAATTATCAGCACATCGTTTCAATTACGGCAGATTGCGATAAAGACGCTTTGACAGTCGTCGTCGAAAAGGACGGCCCCGCCTGCCACGAGGGAACGGACTCTTGCTTTAACTATCCTTTGTATATTGACGAGGAAAAGGGACAGTTCTCGCTTGAAGGACTCTACGCGCTTCTTGAGGGCAGAAAAAAGGATATGCCTGAGGGCTCTTATACGACCTATCTTTTTCAAAAGGGCATCGACAAGATACTTAAAAAAGTCGGCGAGGAGTCTACGGAGGTCATAATCGCAGGTAAGGCAGATGACAAAAACGAGACGGTTTATGAAATTGCCGACCTTGCGTATCACGTAATGGTTTTGATGGTACAGATGGGCATAAGCGTTGAGGATATCAAGAAAGAGCTTGCTTCCCGCCACGTGATAGACCATAAGGTAAAGCAAGAGAAAATGACGAAATAGGGAATTTTTGTATTTTCTCTTGACAAAGCAAAACAAAAGTAGTAAACTAAAGAAAATCCAAGAAAAACACGGACGAAGGAGAAAGAAAATGGAGAAGCTTATTGCTTTAAACGCAAAAAACTCCGTGTCTTGCTCTGTCCGTATGGGTAATGTATTTGCTGACGTAGTACGCTATTTTGCGTACTACTTTTTTTACTTTTTTTACTTTTACGGCTTTTTAAAATCTATTTCCAAAGGAAAAAGTAACAGTTTTACGGCATAATGAAGCAGGAACTGTAAATCGTCAAAACGGCGGCTTTCCTTTGGGAGAGCCGCTTTATTTTTATATATAAGAGGTATAAGAAAAATGGAAGAACTTGACGTTTTAAGAAAAGAAATAAACGAAGTTGACGTTGAAATGGCGCACCTTTTCGAAAGGCGTATGAAAGCTTGCAAAAAAATCGGCGAGTATAAGAAGGAGCGCGGACTTTCCGTGAAGGATAAGGGCAGAGAAGACGCTTTAATCGAGAAAAACCGAGCGCTTATCAAAGACCCGGAAATAGCGCCGTATTATGTAAATTTCCTAAAGAACAATATAGAGCTTTCCTGTAAGCTTCAGTCGAAGGTGCTTTGCGGAATGAAAGTTGCGTATTGCGGAAGCGCCGGAGCTTATGCACAGCTCGCCGCAAAGACGATGTTTCCCGAAGCAGAGCTTTGTGCTTTTCCCGATTTTGAAAGCGCGTATAAAAGCGTAGAAAACGGCGAATTTGACTGCGTGGTGCTTCCTCTTGAAAACAGCTACGCGGGTGAAGTGGGCTCCGTCACAGACCTCATCTTCTCGGGAAGCTTATACGTAAACCAAGTCGTCGATATGGATATTACCCACAGCCTTATCGCGCTTGAAGGCGCCGATATTTCGGATATAAAGAAGGTCATAAGCCACCCGCAAGCTCTGTCTCAATGCGGAAATTATATCAAAAAGCACGGATTTGAGGCGGAGGCGTTTTCAAATACCGCGCTTGCCGTGAGAGCCGTTTTAGAGAAAAACGACAAGAGCATCGCCGCAATAGCTTCGGAAAAGAGCATTGACGGGCTTCCGCTTAAGGTGCTTGACAAGGGCATAAACGACAGCCTAAACAATACTACACGCTTCGGAGCATTTTCGCTTGCGAAAAACGTTCCGACAAAAAAAGGCAAAAACGAAAACTTCATTCTGGTATTCACCGTGGAAAACGAAGCAGGCTCGCTTGCAAAAGCCTTAAACATCATCGGTGCACACGGCTTTAATATGAGAACGCTCCGTTCAAGACCTATGAAGGAGCTTCAGTGGAGCTATTATTTCTACCTTGAAGCCGAGGGGGATATCAATACCGAGGACGGAAGGGATATGCTAACGGAGCTTTCGGCGGTCTGCGCGAAGGTAAAACTTGCGGGAAGCTACGATTTTGAAAACGTACAGTAAGGAGCAAGATATGGACATCATAAATGTTCAGGATTACGATATTGTCATTGGCCGAGGCGTGCTTTCAAAGGCGCACGAGCTTTTAAATCTTGCCCGAAAGGTGCTCGTAGTAACGGATACGGGAGTGCCTGGCGAATATGCCGAAGCGGTTATGAGCGCCGCAAAAGAGCCCTTTCTTGTGACGATACCTATGGGCGAAGAAAGCAAAAATATTAAATCCTTTGAGCATATTTTATCAGTAATGCTTGAAAATTCCTTCACAAGAGGCGATGCGGTTGTAGCCGTCGGCGGCGGAGTCGTCGGCGACCTTGCGGGATTTTCTGCCGCATGCTATATGAGGGGCGTTGATTTTTACAACGTTCCGACGACGCTTCTTTCACAGCTCGATTCCTCAATAGGCGGAAAGACGGCGGTGGATTTTCAGGGCGTAAAAAACGTCGTAGGTGCTTTTTATACTCCTAAAAGAGTGATAATCGACCCCGACACCTTAAAAACGCTTGATGAAAGACAGCTTCGCGCGGGGCTTTCGGAGGGCATCAAGATGGCGGCTTGCTTTGACAAGGAACTTTTTGCCTGCATCGAAGAAGCAAAGGATATAAACGAGATACTCGACGAAGTGATAATCGGCTCTTTAAAGATAAAAAAGAAGGTAGTAGAGGAAGACTTCAAGGAAAAGGGGCTTCGCGCCGTCCTTAATTTCGGACACACCGTAGGCCACGCGATAGAGGCGCTCGGAGAGGGTAAATACCTTCACGGCGAGTGCGTTGCAATGGGTATGCTCCCGTTTTGCAGTGAAGGCGCGAGAGCGCGCATAAAGGCAGTCCTTGAAAAATACGGGCTCGAAACCCGTATAGAGTACGGCGCAAATGAGCTTGCGGGATATATCTTACACGATAAGAAAATGGCAAAGGATAAAATAAAGGCGGTGCTCGTAGACGGGATAGGAAGCTTTTATTTTGACGAGCTCGGCATTTCGGACATAATAAATTGGTTGGAGGAATCAAAGTGAAAAACACTTACGGAAGCAGTATAAGCCTCACTCTTTTCGGTGAAAGCCACGGCAAAGCAATAGGCGCGGTGATAGACGGCATAGCTCCCGGACTTGCAGTCTCGGAGGAGAATATAGAAAAATGCCTTGCAAAAAGACGTCCCGACGGAATAAGCTCCACTCCGAGAATAGAAAAGGATAAATTTGAGATATTAAGCGGTGTTTTCGAGGGCAAGACTACGGGCACACCGATAGCCATAATGATACCGAACGAGAACACTAAAAGTTCCGATTACACCTACGGCATAGCGCGCCCCTCTCACGCGGACTACAGCGCGTATTGCAAGTATCACGGAAACGAGGACTATCGCGGCGGCGGACATTTTTCGGGAAGGATAACTGCGGCTCTCGTTGCCGCAGGCGCTATACTCACCGACGCTTTAAAGGGACTCGGAATAAGCATCGGAACGCATATTTTAAACTGTGGCAGTGCGTCGGACAGAGTTTTTGATGATGTAGCAAGTGATGTTGAATATCTTAAAAATGCCGCATTTCCTACACTTTCCGACGAAAGCGCACGGAAGATAACGGAAGTGATACTTTCATCACGCGAAAAAGGCGACAGCGTAGGCGGTATAACGCAGAGCGCCGTAGTAGGACTTCCCGCAGGGCTCGGTGAGCCTTGGTTTGACAGCGTTGAGGGCGATCTTGCAAAAGCACTTTTTGCCATAGGCGGAATAAAGGGTGTCGAATTCGGGCTTGGATTTGGCTTTGGAGAAAAAAGCGGCGCACAGGCAAACGACGCGTTCGAAATAAAAGACGGAAAAATCATCACGAAAACAAACAATAACGGCGGTATAAACGGCGGCATCACCAACGGAATGCCCGTTATATTCCAATGCGCCGTAAAACCGACGCCGTCCGTATCCATAGAGCAGGATACAGTTAATTTTATCGAAAAAAGCGAGCTTTCGCACAGCATAAAGGGACGCCACGATCCCGCGATAATAAGGCGAATATGCCCCGTCATCGACAGTATAACGGCGCTCGTCGTATGCGATATGCTTGCCATGCGATACGGAACGGACGTATTTACGAAAGGCTTTGAAAAATGAAGTACGGACTCATAGGAGAGCATCTTTCGCATAGCTTCTCCGTAATCATACACGAAAAACTCGGAAGCTACCCTTACGAGCTTCTGGAGCTTTCGCCCGACAAGCTCGGAAGATTTATCGAAGAAAAGAGCTTTTCGGGTATAAAC
>CALCTE010000090.1 GCA_937893885.1 uncultured Clostridia bacterium
GACATAATTAGACTGTGGATGTTAGAGCCCTTATCGGTAAGAGCCGCCTTTTGCATAACGCCGAATCGGTGTTGCTCGTCCGTGATGACGAGTCCTATCTTGTTAAAATTCACGTTTGTTTGTAAAAGCGCGTGAGTTCCGACGACTAAATCCGCATTGCCGGTTTCACATTCCGCTATAACGCTTTTTTTATCGGACGCTTTCATACCCGATACAAGAAGTCTTACTTTGATACCGACGTTTTCAAAGAGCTTCTTAAAATAAAGATAGTGCTGGCGCGCAAGTATCTCCGTAGGCGCCATCATAACAGCTTGGTATCCGCTTTTGACGCATGCAAAGCATGCTGCGGCGGCAACTGCGGTCTTACCGCTTCCGACGTCGCCTTGCACGAGCCTCGTCATAGGCACGCAGGAAGCAAGATCTTCCGATATTTCATTTATACAGCGCTTTTGCGCGCCCGTTGGTTCAAAGGGGAGGAGGGAATAAAATTCGTCTACGTATTTTTTTACATCTATCTTAATTGACGTGGTTTTTTGACTGCGCGATTTAATCATCGAAAGACCAAGCCTGAATACAAGAAGCTCGTCAAAGGAAAGACGCGATTTTGCGCGTGAAAGTTCTTCTTCGGTTTTCGGAATATGTACTGCCCTTAAAGCTTCGGATTTCGGCATAAGATGAAATTCATCTATTGTTTTTTCGGGAAGAGTTTCGTCGATACGAAGCTCGCTTAATGTGCCTTTAATAAGTGAGCGCAAGAAGTTTTGTCCTATTCCCGAGGTTAAGGGATAAACGGGGATTATCGCATCAAGCTCCTTACCTTCCTTTATCTGCTCCGATACGGGATTTGTGAGCTCTTTTCTTATGAAATTGCCTTCGACTTTACCGAAGAAGCGAAACTCACTGCCGAGACGGTATAGGTCTTTTGCGTAAGGCTGATTGAAGAAGGTTACGGCAATAGTGCCGCTTTCGTCAAAGGCAGTGAATTTTGTGACACTGAAGCCTTTTCTTATAAGCTTATAGGTCGGTGCTGTGCCGACGGTAAGTTCCAAAGCGCAGGTCTGTCCAAGTGGCGCATTTTCTATAGTCACTACGTTTCCTCTGTACTCGTATGTACGCGGATAGTAATGCACAAGGTCAGCCACTGTAAATATACCGAGCTTTTCAAGTAAGGTCGCGCGTTTTTCGCCCACGCCCTTTAAAAAGCGTACGCTGTCGCTTAATTTCAAATCCCTCACCTCCGATCATAGCATTATTATATAAAAAACACTTGCAAAAGTCAAGAAGCGAAGACGCTTTACGATAACGTCTCCGCTTCTTGACTATATTCTCTTGCTCATAGATAAAATAAGATCTCGGAAGATATGTAAAAACGAAACTCTCTCCACGCTTTCAAGCGCAACAATATCGCAGGAGAACAGTTCTTCTCCGTCAAGCGTAGCCTTAACTTTGCCCACGACCTGCTTTTCGGAAACGGGTGCCGTTATATCTTGCTCAATAACTGTCTCGTAAGTGATTTTTGCGCTTACACCCTTGTCGATAAGCATATTTGCGCCTTCCGTACCAATCTTGAATTCTTTTTTCACTCCACCCAGCACCGATACCGTACCCATCTCTTTTTTCTCAACGGAGGCAATTTCTTTAAGCGCAAATCCGTAGTCAAACATTTGTCTTACTGCGGCAAAGCGCATATCTGTTGTCGGCGCTGCCATAACGACAGAGATAAGACGCATATTGTTTTTCTTTGCCGTAGCGCTTATGCAACACTTTGCGACGCTCGTTGAGCCTGTTTTGAGTCCGTCACAGCCGTCATAGAAGCGCACGAGCTTATTCGTGTTGGCAAGAGAAGTCTTTCCGTCTCTTATCGAATCCGTCCAAATTGACGTAAATTCCAATATTTTTTCGTGCTTTAGAAGCTCACTTGACATTATCGCGATATCTCTTGCGCTCGTGTAGTGGTCTTCTTCGTCAAGTCCGTGACAGTTCATGAAATGAGTATTTGTAAGACCGAGTTCTTCTGCTTTTTTGTTCATCATTCCGACGAAGCTTTCCGTCGTTCCGCCAAGAGCTTCCGCAAATGCTACTGCGGCATCGTTTCCCGACGCGACCATCATTCCCTTTAATAGCTCGGTTACGCTTATTTCTTCGCCTATTTCCAAAAATATTTGCGAGCCGCCCATAGCCGACGCGTTTGCACTTACGGTTATTATATCGTCTAACTTGAGCTTTCCGTTTTCAATGGCTTCCATAACCAATAAGGCGGTCATAACTTTAGTGACTGAGGCGGGCGAGAGTCTTTCGTCGGCGTTTTTTTCGTAAAGTACGGTTCCCGTCGCTTGCTCAATGAGTATTGAACTTTTAATCTCTTCATCTACGTTAAAATCTGCGGATACGTTAAATGAAACGGTACAAATCGACAGTATAGCGGAAAGTAATATGCACAGTATCTTTTTTTTCATAGTATTACTCCATCGTTTTTTCTCTCAATACTATGCTCAAGACGAAATTTTTATTACAAACTATTGATTTTACGGGGAATGTATAGTAACATTTATAAAGAACACTGTGCTTAAGGAGCCGCTATGAAAAAGTTATTGTTGATCTTATCGGTTATACTCATTCTTGCTTTCTCTACTGCTTGCAAAAGAGTCGATACGGAGTTATATATAAATTCCGAATTCAGCGAAGTGACGATGAAAAATATTTACGGCGTGAGCCGAAATGTAGCAAAAGCGATAGCAATCGACTGCTTTGCCACGGACGATATAAGCGGCGTATCGCTTGTTTTGCCGGATAAATGGAAGGAATACGGCTCCGATATGCAAGTGCAAAAGATAGACGGCGGTATAGGCGCTTATGCTTTTGCCGAAGGTTACGATTTGACAAGTCTTGATTATGCACTTTATTATGCCGATCTGTTTGCAGTGATTTACGTTAACGAAGGTGAATGTGACGCTTTGCTTTCAAAATACGAAAGCTATTTTACCGAGAGCAAATATCTTGGATATATGGACGGCAAGGTCTGCTATTTGCTTTATAATAAGAAGATAGATAATGAGAAGTCTCCGATGTTTACCGAAGATGAACGTGATTATTGGAAGGATTTTCTTAGAATTACGTCCGTAATAGACGATTATATAATGCTCTGCGCTACGGACGAATGAGAAAATAAAGAGGCGGTAAAACCGCCTCTTTATTTAGATGGTGCCAACGACAGTCACGGTAACAAGACCCGGAATCTTCGTTACAAGACCCGAGCTGCTCTGTGTATATGTTGCCTCGGGGATTGTTAGCGTATTTGTACCGGCGGGCAAGGTAAGAATTCCGCCGACATAAGAGTATTCCGAGGGGGAGATTATGTTGCCGTTTATGCTTACGCTGTTTATTGTGGGCGAGGGGCGCAATGCGTCCGTCAAAACTACGTTGGTTGCTGCAGTATTTCCGTAGTTATACAAAGCAAAATTATAAGTTATCGTATCGCCGCTTTGTACGGGGTCGGGAGTCATAGTTTTAACTATGCTAACATCGGCGTATGCACCTATGTAAACGGTGCTTTCGGCGCTTTCGCTTTCCGCAAGACCGTCAGCGCTGATTACCGCCGTATTGGTTATTGTGCTTTGTGAAGTAAAGGGCGCGTATTCGTTGACTCTCGTTTTGTAAACGATGATCGCGTTGTCGCCGTTTCCGAGAGTATTTACGTTAAATGAAACTCCGTTTTGTGCCGTCTGTCCCTGGAGATAACTTACGAAATCTCCGTTTATAAAAAGTGCGGCAGGGCTGATAAAGTCAAGAGGTGTTGCGACGGCAGAACTGCCGGGTACGATATAACTTCCCAAGTCATCGTTTATTACGAGGTCGGTAAGCGTGTTGTTTGTCGTATTCGTGAAGCTTAAAACGAAGGTGAGTTCGTCCTGACCGTTATAACGGTTGCCGACGGCAGTTTTTTCTATGGATAAAGGCCCTTGAAGAGTTGTTGTTGCAACGTTCGAAAAAACGTTTCCCGTCAAAGTGCCGTACTGAAATGTAAGTCGTGCGCGGTTTGTAATTTGAGTAGCCACTTAAAAGCTCCTTCCTTTTTAGAGTGTTATAGAGACGTAAAGTCTCAATTACATTATATGAAAGAAGCTTTCAAGTGGCATGGTTTTTATATTAAAAATTTTCCAATAGCGTGTGAGCGGTCTTCATTGCTTTCGTAATCTTTTTCTTTAAATCGCAATGCTTTTCCGAGCTTGTCAAAACGTGCGTTAAAAAGCCGACCGTAACACCCACGGACATTCCTATAATAAGCCCTTTACAAAGGCATTTTTTCGCCATATTTATCATAATGACTTCCTTTCGTCGCGAGTTTTGCTCGCATTCTTATTTTATGAAATAATTTGCATTATAAACGTGGCAAAATTTCGCTATGTATTGAAATTTAAAAAAAATATGATATACTGTAATTGATTTAAACTGAAAGGACAGCTATGAGATCATTCAAATTTATAATTTTGACACTTTCATTTTGCCTCGTTTTGACGGCGTGTTCGTCGAAAAGCGCTTTAAAACCGATAGGAGCTCTTCTCGGTGAGTATAATGATGTCACTTTTGAAGCCGCAGAGCTTGCAAACAGCTATAATTTTACAAGCGGCGTATATACTGATAACGGTGAATCGGGACTTTATGCTGAAGCAAAGACCATAGTTGAAGGCAAGATAGTCTCCGTAGATGAGGTCGCGGTTAAGCTTTCACTGCCTATGGAGGAGATAATACCCGCTGAAGAATCCGAATCCGGCGAAGAAGAAAGGCACACTGTTTACGTTCCCGTTACGGCGTATATACAACTTCTTACGATGAAATGTACCGACGTTATGACAGATGCCGCAGGAGAGCTCGAAGACGGCGCAGAGATACGCATTTTAAATAAGGTATCTTCCCGTATGTGGGACGAACAGGCAACACCGCTTTTTGTGGGTGACGAGTGTATCTTACTTCTAAAAAGCTCTTACGATGCAAACGACGTGATGAAGATATACGACAGAGATTTTGCAAAATATCTTTTATTTGATGCAAGAAACGGTGTTTTCAAAAAGACCGATAAAGGATACCTTACAAGCTCTGCACAAGAATTTGCAACGAGAGACGAAAAGGCGGCTAGTGCAACGAGTGATGATTATGACGCACTTGCGCCCGAGGTAAAGAAGTGCTATAAAAACGCCCAAAGCTATATTACGGCTATGGAAGGAATGTACTACGTCAAAGACGCAAAAGATAAGGTACTCAACAACATCAAATATTATTACGAAAAGAAGTAAAAAAATGAGGCTCGGCTGAGCCTCATTTTTTATCGCATTTTTACGCTTTGCCGTTGCAACCGAGAACGTTTACGAGCTTATGCTTAACAAGGCTCTTGACGTATTCTCTTGCGGGCTTGAGATATTGACGGGGATCGAAGTGATCGGGGAAAGCAGCCATGTGCTCTCTTATTCCTGCTGTCATCGCAAGACGTATATCGGAGTCGATGTTAATTTTGCATACGCTCATTGACGCTGCTTGACGAAGCATAGTTTCGGGAATACCTATCGCGTCGGGCATAGAACCG
>CALCTE010000091.1 GCA_937893885.1 uncultured Clostridia bacterium
AACTCCTTTCAAACATATCTCATATATCTCATTTCATTAACTTTTAACGAAAAATCCCGGGCTTTCGTTTTTGTGTTTCTTGCTATGTTCATATTATAATCCATAAAAAAAACTTTTTAAATTAAGCATAATTTGTCTCTCTACAAACAAAATCTGTAGCAAACTTTACATAAAAAAACGTGATGTAACATGACATCACGTTCTAACGAAATCGTTCCTATATGCTTTATTCGAAACTGTATAACATTTCTTCCAGGTATTTCACCATTTCCTGCTCCAGCTCTACGTTCACTTTATTCTCCGGCAAATTAAACACTGCATAATATCGTATTTTTTCTTTCATACTTCTTTCATGAAATATAATATACTCCGTCGGGTCAAAGTGAAGCCGATACGTATTATAATTTAACAAACTATAAAACCCCTGATGCTGCATAATTTCTTTGTGGCTCTCTAAATCCGGCACGGAAATCGTCTTCGTATCTTTCGTATTGCTCTCTGTACTCCGCCTCAGTTAAAAGTTGCTTCTCCTGCAAAGGCGTTGAGCCGGGATCAATTACGATATACTGTGCAAAGTAAAGTACCTTCTCAAGAAGTCTAGGAGAAAGGTCGAGCAAAAGTCCCATTCTGGAGGGAATCGCTCTGAAGTACCAGATATGCGAAACGGGAGCGGCAAGCTCGATATGTCCCATACGCTCGCGGCGCACCTTCTTTGTGGTGACCTCAACTCCGCATTTCTCGCAGACCTTGCCCTTATAGCGAACTCTCTTGTATTTTCCGCAATAGCACTCCCAGTCCTTCGTCGGACCGAAGATCCTTTCGCAGAAAAGACCGTCTCTCTCGGGCTTAGTGGTACGGTAGTTTATAGTTTCGGGTTTCTTTACCTCACCGTATGACCAAGAACGGATCATATCGGGAGATGCAAGACCTATTTTAATAGAGGAAAAAGTCCCCTTCTTGCTGTTTTCTTCTGACAATTTATACACCCCTTAATTTAAAGTTTGGTGGTCTTTCCCCTGCTTTTTGCAAGGGAAAGACTTTGTTCGAATTTTATTCCTCGTCGTAATCCTCATCGTCGAGAACTTCTTCTTCGTCAAAAGCGAAGTCGTCCTCTTCTTCATATTCTCCGATAAGGTCGTCGTCAGAGGAAACGGGATTGCCTTCCGCGTCCTCTATGCCGTAACCGATAAGCTCGTTTTCTTGAATCTGCTGCTTAAACTCATCGGGCATAAGTCCGCCTGCAATATCGTCATCTGAAAGGTCGGTAAGCGAGAGCTCCTCGCCGTTTTCGTCGAGCACACGCATATCAAGGCCGAGAGCTTGGAGCTCTTTAATGAGAACCTTGAAGGAAGCGGGAATGCCGGGAGTAGGAATATTCTCACCCTTGACGATGGCTTCATAAGCCTTGACACGTCCGAC
>CALCTE010000092.1 GCA_937893885.1 uncultured Clostridia bacterium
ATAAGCAACAAGGCTTCAACCTTAGACGGATCTATGTTCTTTAAGAAAAATTTGCGGCAAATATGTACGGCATTGGAAAAGTTGATCTGATAGAGATACTTTCTGTTCTTTTGCTTGACTACTACGTGAGAAGTAATGAGCTCGTAAAAGTTGTACATAACAAGCCTTGCGAAAACCTCCTGAAGAATATAGTCCGTCTTTTTTGAGTGAAAATAGTTCAAAGCAAGAGTATACTTTAACTCTCTGAAGGAAGTTTCAATACCCCAACGCATAGCATAAAGCGCCTTAAGCTCATTAACACAAAAGTGATCACGGTCGAGATTAGTGATAAGAAGCTCATAAGTATCATCGGTGAGCTTGAATCGAACAAGACGGAAAGAAAGACGGTAAGGTGTCATAGGAACACACTTTTTTGAAGTATCCGGAAGGAAATCAAATACAACGTTATGAGGTAAGTATTCAAGATCGGTGTTCTTTACAGCGTTAGTTTGTTTACGGGTAAGGGCAAGGGAAAAAGAGGTATCAAACTCATCCTCCTCCGGAAGAGAAAGGCGTGAAGCGATACCTTTGCTACCGATATCCTTGATTCTGATAAGGAATTTCTGCCCTTTTTCAATCACATGAGCCATATTGTTGTAGGAACCGAAGCCTCTGTCAGCAATGTAAATGGTAGGAATATGTGAATCATCTCTATCAACCATATCGACAAAAGCCTTGTATTCATTGCATTTTCTGCCGCCCTGAATGATAGCATCCACGTATATTCTTCTGTTGAGGTCATAAAGGGCGTTGAGATGGATAAGATTGTACGGCTTTTGACCGTTTGTGCCTTCATAAAAAGATACGGTTTCATCAGGATTGGTAGGAGTGTGAAGATCGGAACCGTCAACGGCAAGTAAGCGATAACCTTTGAACAATTGTTGCTCATCGACTGCATCGGTAAAGGAATGAAAAAGAGCTTCAAAGGGACTGTGATCAATTTTGTTTCTTTGTTGAATGAAAGCTGAAACAGTAGGCATAGAAAGATCGAGATCAAAAATATCCAAAAGCTCATTGCTGAGAGACTTGCCGGTAAGAGAAAGGATCGTATTGATCGTTTTTTGAAAGGGTAATTTTCTTTTCCGAGAGAAATCCTTGCCGGGATTTTTTGCATAATGCTCCGGGTGTTCAGACATAATTTTGATTTGCTTTTTCAAAATTCTTTTGATCTTTTTAGGTGTGTAATTCATATGTGCACTCCTTGTAGATTGGGAATATATTTCTCTATTACAAGGGTCGATTTTATTAGCGAGCTAATAAAATCGACCGCACATTTTTTGCTTTTTGTCAATACCTTTTTGCGAAAATTTACATTCTATTTCTGCGTTGTCAATAGATATGACCCAAAACAAAAAAATTCCAAGAGAAAAGGTATATTGAAAGTTGAAGCCCTTTGGAGTGGAGCGTAGCGGAACGAAGAAGGGCTTCAACTTTCAGCGCTCGCTGCCAGCTTCTCTCTCAACAGTTGAGCAGGACTTTTTCTGCCAAGTGTTCTCATAGTCTTGTTATTACTCCATTCCAGATGCTCTGCCAATTTATGATTGAACTCATCAAGGCTTCTGAAATGCTCCCAGTCATAGAAATATCTTTGGTCATTTCTATGGCTCCTTTCGACTTTTCCATTATGCCACGGCGTTCTCGGTGGTATCAGCTTATGTTCCACACCTGCCTTGCGAAGTATTGTATCAAATGGACATTCCGTTTCATCGCTTATGTATTTGTAGGTAAATTCTGTTCCGTTGTCTGTCTGTATCGTCTGTATTTTAAATGGAAACGCTTTTTGCAGCATTTTGAAAAATTTGACAGTATTCTCGGGAGTGTGCTCCTCAAAGCCGTATATGAAGCGGATACGAGTACATTCATCTATCGCCGTCCACTGATACAGATGCTTGCCGTTCCTCTTTAACTCTCCTCTAAGGCAGCAGTATGGCACTTCCTTTACATCTATCTGAACTTTCTCTCCAGGAACAGTCAGCTCTGGATATTTTCGTTCATGCTTTCTTGATGCTTTCTTTGCATTATTCCCACCAAGACCCATGCGTTTAGCCGCATAAACCATTCCGCTGAAGCTCCTTTTATAGCCGTTTTTGACTGCTTCATCATATACTCCGTCCCAGCCATATCGAAGAAATTTATTTTGAAAACTTTTGAGTATAAGCTCTTCTTCCGCTTTTGTATGCTGTTTGGGATGACTGTGCGGTCTGTGTGATCTTTCTTTCAGCGACTGCCATGTTCCGTCATAGCGTTTGCACCACCGTTTTACGCTTGACAGACTTACTCCGTACATTCTGCTTGCATAGCTTTTTCCTTTTCTGTTTGCCAGCTTAACTACCGCTTGACGTTTCTTTGCTTCTTGTGTTATAATATTCATACAGAAATTCCTCCGAGTTGGTTATTTGGTTGTGGTAAACTTATTATACCATATCTCGGTTGGAATTTCTTCTTTTTTTATGATGGTTCATCTCATTTTAGCACATACATTTTTGAAAATTTTTCAAAAAAATTTTTTCGGCACTCGGAATTGCTCCGAATGCCGATTATTTTAAAGTGAATTCTTGCTTTGGGAGATAATATTCATTGACTTAATCTGATATTCGCCGTTTACTTCAACGAGAGTGAACTG
>CALCTE010000093.1 GCA_937893885.1 uncultured Clostridia bacterium
AGTTTCTTGATTCGGGCATTGCCTTGTGATAGGCAACCGCCTCGTCTAAATCTACGTCTTTTCCGGTAGGCCATTGTGTGAGGACTTCTTTTCTGATCGCGTCAAACTCCGCATCAGAGATTCGTTTGTTCTGAATATCCATGGTACTCAAGCTCCTTTTTCATTATTCGAAGTGCCGCTTTCGGATAATATGACGATAACAGTCCCATAGCGGCAAGTATATACGTTCTGTCTACCCAAACGTTCGCACTCTTGGGGCGAAGCGATTGGGGCTCTCTCGCGTCAAATTGCGCGAAAGACGCTATTTGTTCGGTTCTCTTTGTGTGTATAAGGCTTCCGCCCGTAACGACTATCTGCTTGACTTTGGTGAGGTTTTTTCCTTCTTGGACGTAAGTAAGGCCCATCATCGTGTAAGTCTCGCCGATAGTTCCTGCGTGTCTTGTGACCGCTTCTTTTACGGCACAGGACGCAAGTGCAAAGTCAAGCGCCTCAAGCTCGCTGTCTCCGCCGGGCACTTTGTCGGTATTTTGTTTAAGGTCTTCAACAAGCTCCGTTACTCTGCCCTTGCCAAGTCCCGAAAGCTCAGAGATCCTTTCGATGCCGGCGGCATCGACTATTCCGCCTATACTGTAACGCATACCGATATCTCCCTCAACCGTTCTCTTTGCATACGGCTCGGGAAGACCCTTGTAGACCGTGTTCATGTGCTCGGGCATTCCGTCTGCGATAGAATAAACGTCTGTGGTCGCGCCGCCTACGTCTACCGCGACAAGCTCGCCTATACCCAGTTCGCCGTCATAGCCGTCCGCCAGAAGTTTAGTCGCCTGCAAGACCGCCGCCGGTGTAGGCATCATAATGTCGGATAAAAGCTCTGCGGCTTTACTTAAACCTTTCGCACTTACTATTCTGTTTAAAAATATCTCTCGTATACGGCTTTGTGTCGGCTCTATGTTAAGAGTTCCGAACTTCGGCATTACGTTGGGACAAACGTAGACCTCGAAGCCCTCTAAAATCCTCTCGCATTCCCTCGCAGCAGAGCGGTTGCCCGCTATAACTATCGGGAATTCGGGATTCATTTTTGCAATCAGGGCATCCTTTTTGCTGCGGCGCCAGCCTTTGAGCTGCTTTTCCCTGGAGATAGCGCTGTACACATCGTTTGTATGTTCGTAGTACACAAGCTTGTATACATTGTACTGTATGGTAAATCCATCGACCAGGTGATTGCGATGCTCGTACAGGCGGCGGGGCAGATTGGAGGTAACACCGATATACAGAACGGAATCATTCCAGTTGGATAGAATGTATACAAAATACATAGCATATTCCTTCCTGTGGGTGCGTGGATCCTTCGACTCCGCTGCGCTTCGCTCAGGATGACAAACACTCCCACGTTCACGGGTATTAAAGATAATACCCGCGTCGATGGTGGGGTACACTTATATAAACGCGTCATTGCGAGGGCTTTGCCCGTGGCAATCTAATGAGATCCCCACGTCGCTTCGCTCCTCTGGATGACGGCTAATGTTGTCATTCTGAGCATAGCGAAGAATCTGGTAATGGGGTGATAGTATCTTTGCTCTTGCCAGATCCTTCGGCTCCGCTACGCTGCGCTCAGGATGACAAAGGGAAAGAGCTCTCGGGGAGGGTTCAGGGAGGTTTCAGAGAGGATTCAGGGAGTTTCAGAGAGGATTCAGGGAGGGCGGGGTCGTTAGGTTCGTTGTCACTAATAGTTCTCTGTTCTCTCCCTGTTCCTCTCTGACCTTTCTCTGTTCTCTCCCTGTTTCCTCTCTGTTTCCTCTCTGTTTCCTCTCTGTACTCTCCCTGTTTTCTTCCCTATGCGGGTAGGTAAAAACCTACCCGCATTACGGTGGGTCTATGGTGTGCGGGTGCGGGTATTAAAAATAATACCCGTGTTACAAGGGTGGGTGCTGCGTGTGAGGAGGTGGTGCGTGGGTGCCATCCCGAGGAGCAAAGCGACGTGGGG
>CALCTE010000094.1 GCA_937893885.1 uncultured Clostridia bacterium
GTGAGCCTAAAAAGCGCAGCTCATCTATCTCTCCAAGCTCCATAGCCATTCCCTTACTGTCAAGAATCGTTGCGCCGGGAATATTTGCGTTTCCAAATTCCTTTAACATTTTATCGAGAACTTCTATCTTGTTTAAAACGATTACTACCAGTTGCATAGTGGCTTCTCCTTATCTTACAACAATATTTACAAGCTTGTTCTCTACGTATATCTCTTTTACAATAGTTCTGCCTTCTATAATGGCCGAAATTTTGTCATTAGCCTTTGCAGCGGCGATGACAGAATCTTTGTCAGTATCGGAAGGAACGCTTACGGTTGCCTTGAATTTACCTGATATCTGTACTGCTATCTCCATCGTGCTTTCAACGAGCTTTGATTCGTCGTACTCGGGCCAAGCGGCTAAAGAGCAGTATCCCTTCATACCGAATTTTTCCCAAATTTCTTCTGCAATATGAGGAGCAAAAGGACAGAGAATACGTATAAACGCCATAAGATCGTCAACTGTAAGCTCGCCCACGTCGTAAATTTCGTTAAGGAAGCTCATCATTGCGGCAATAGCCGTATTAAACTTCATTTCTTCTATATCGCCGGAGACTTTTTTTATCGTTCTGTTAAGCGCGCCTTCAAGCTTTGGATTATGTCCGTTTCCTTTTGCGATATCCGCAAGGCCAGCAATTCTTTCCAAGAAACGCTTACAGCCCTTAACGCTGTTTTCGCTCCATGGAGTTGCAGAAGCATAGTCACCCATAAAGAGAACGTATACACGTAAAACGTCTGCGCCGTACTCGTTTACGACGTCGTTGGGATCAACTACGTTGCCTTTAGATTTACTCATCTTATCGCCGTCGGGGCCAAGAATAAGGCCTTGAGCCGTTCTCTTTGCATAAGGCTCATCGACGGGTACTGCACCGATGTCATAGAGAAAATGATGCCAGAAACGTGAGTAGATCATGTGACGTGTGACGTGCTCCATACCGCCGTTATACCAATCTACCGGAAGCCAATATTTAAGCGCTTCATCGCCGGCAAGCTTCTCTGTATTCTTGGGGTCGCAATAGCGCAAGAAATACCAAGATGAGCCTGCCCACTGTGGCATTGTATCAGTTTCGCGCTTTGCTTTTCCGTGGCACTTGGGGCACTCACAGTTAACGAAAGCGTCTATCTTGGCAAGAGGACTCTCCCCACCTTCACCGGGGGCAAAGTTTTCCATGTTGGGAAGCTTCAAGGGAAGCTCTTCATAAGGAACGCCGACCATACCGCACTTTTCACAGTGTACGATGGGAATAGGTTCGCCCCAGTATCTCTGACGGTTAAATGCCCAGTCTTTCATCTTGTATTGAACGCCCTTTTCGCCGATACCGTTTTCCTTTAAGAAGTCAAGCATCTTTTCGATAGCTTCCTTCTTCGTCTCAATGCCGTTAAGAAAATCGGAATTGACCATAGCACCGTCTCCTGTATATGCTTCTTTTGAAATATCGCCGCCCTTTATTACTTCAATTATGTCTATGCCGAATTTTTTGGCAAATTCATAGTCTCTTTCATCGTGAGCGGGAACTGCCATAATGGCGCCCGTGCCGTATCCCATCATTACGTAGTCGGAAATATAGATGGGAATTTCTTTGTTATTAGCAGGATTTATCGCTTTGAGTCCTTCTATCTTAACGCCGGTCTTATCTTTTACGAGTTGTGTGCGCTCAAACTCCGTCTTTTTGGTGCACTCTTCTTTATATGCATCAAGCTCCGCAATATTTGTTATTCTGTCGCGGTATTTTTCTATGATGGGATGTTCGGGTGCAATTACCATAAAGGTTACGCCGAACATCGTATCACAACGGGTCGTGTAGATGCGTAAGCTGTCATCTGTGGAAGCTATCTTGAAGTTTGCAAACGCGCCTTCGCTTCTGCCTATCCAGTTTTCCTGCATAAGTCTGATATTAGGCAAATAATCAACTTTATTGAGTCCTTCAAGGAGCTTGTCCGCATATTCCGTTATTCGTAAATACCAAACATCCTTGGATTTTTGAATGATATCGGAATGGCAGATGTCGCACTTGCCACCCTGTGAATCCTCATTTGAAAGAACTACCTTACAGGACGGGCAGTAGTTTACAAGAGTCTTGTCACGGAAAACAAGGCCGTTTTCAAACATCT
>CALCTE010000095.1 GCA_937893885.1 uncultured Clostridia bacterium
GTACACAGGTGAAAACGACAGCAGACTTTCAAATAGGGAAAAGATAGTCGTTCTCGGTGCAGGCCCCATCAGAATCGGTCAGGGCGTTGAGTTTGACTATTCGACCGTTCACGCCGTACAAACTATTCGCAAGTCGGGTTATGAGTCCATCATCATAAACAATAACCCCGAAACCGTATCGACAGACTACACGACCTCCGATAAGCTCTACTTTGAGCCTCTTACGACGGAGGACGTTATGAATATCCTCGATTTCGAAACTCCCGAGGGCGTTATCGCATCTCTCGGCGGACAGACCGCCATAAACCTTGCCCAGCCCCTTGTTGAAAGAGGAGTTAAGATAGTTGGTACAGACTGTGCCGCTATAGAAAGAGCGGAAAACAGAGATTCCTTTGAAAAGATACTTGAAAAACTTAATATCCCCCAGCCCCAAGGTAAAGCGGTAACGGCTATCGAAGACGGTGTCAAGGCGGCGGCAGAGATAGGTTATCCCGTACTCGTGCGCCCCAGCTTCGTTTTGGGCGGACGTGCAATGCAGATAGTCGGAAGTGAAGCACAGCTTCGCCACTACCTCAAGACTGCTGTTGAAATAGACGAGGACAAGCCCGTTTTGGTTGACAAGTACATCGTAGGCAAAGAGGTTGAAGTAGACGCTATATGTGACGGTATAAACGTATTCGTTCCCGGTATTATGGAGCTTGTTGAAAGAACGGGTATCCACAGTGGCGACTCCATAAGCGTTTATCCTCCTTTCAGCATCTCCGACAAGGTAAAGGGCACTATTCTTCAATATGCAAAGAAACTTGGTCTGGGTATCGGTATTGTCGGTCTTTACAACATTCAGTTCATCGTTGACAAGGATGAGAAGGTATACATAATCGAGGTTAACCCACGCTCGTCTAGAACCGTTCCCTTCCTTTCGAAAGCGACGGGCTACAGCCTTGCGGATATCGCGACCGATGTAATACTTGGCAAAAGCCTCAAGGAGCAAGGTCTTTTCGACATCTATCCCGATGAAAAGAAGCGTTGGTACGTCAAAGTGCCCGTATTCTCCTTCAACAAGATAAGAGGTCTTGACGCATACCTTTCTCCCGAAATGAAGTCTACGGGCGAAGCTATCGGTTACGATAACAAGCTCAACCGCGCGCTTTATAAGGCACTTCAAGCATCGGGTATGAAGGTACAGAACTACGGTACGGTATTTGCCACCATCTCCGACGCTGACAAAGAAGAAGCGCTCCCCTTAATAAGACGCTTCTATAAACTCGGTTTTAATATTCAAGCCACGAAGGGCACGGGCGAATTCTTAAAGAAAAACGGCATCAGAACGCATATTTTAGGTAAGATAAGCGAAGGCAGTGAGGAGATAGCTCAAGCGGTAAGAATGGGTTATATTGCATATATCATCAACACAAGCGACGTTGGCGACCATGCAAGCGACGGCATAGAGATACGTAGGCTTGCAACCGAAAACAACGTCAACCTGTTCACCTCTCTCGACACAGTGAAGATATTACTTGACGTACTTGAGGAAACGACTTTGTGTATCTCCACTATCGACGCATAAGGTGGCATAATGAAACAAATAATTTATACGCTCAAGGAGCAAAAATGCATCGCAAAGGACATCTTCAAGGCTGTCCTTTGCGGTGATACGTCCGATATCAAGACCGGACAGTTTGTAAATATAAAGATTGAGGGCACGTTTTTAAGAAGACCTATTTCCGTATGCGACGTTGAAGAAGGCAAGCTCACTCTCATTTACAAGGTCGTCGGAAAAGGCACGGAAATAATGTCACGCCTTGAAAGCGGCGCAACGCTTGACGTACTCACAGGGCTTGGTAACGGCTATGACGTATCTTGCTCGGGTGACGTCCCGCTTCTTATAGGCGGCGGAGTCGGCGTCCCCCCGCTTTATATGCTCTGCAAGGAGCTTGTAACGATGGGCAAAAAGCCTACGGTCGTAATCGGCTTTAACGGCAAAGACGACGTATTTTACGAAAATGAATTCAAAGCGCTCGGTGCTGACGTATACGTAACGACGGTTGACGGAAGCTACGGTGTAAAGGGCTTTGTAACCGATGCTATGAAAGGACTTTCATACAGCTATTTCTATTGTTGCGGTCCAGAGCCTATGCTTAAAGCGGTGTATAAGGCTACTAATACGAGCGGTCAATTCAGCTTTGAGGAGCGTATGGGCTGCGGTTTCGGCGCGTGCATGGGCTGCTCCTGCAAGACCGTCACGGGCTACAAGCGTATATGCAAGGAAGGCCCCGTTTTGAAGAAGGAGGAGATATTATGGCAGACACAAGAGTAAGTCTTTCGGGTATCACCCTCAAAAATCCCATAATTCCCGCAAGTGGAACTTTCGGATACGGCTATGAATTCGCGGAGCTTTACGATATAAACTGTCTGGGAAGCCTTTCCTTCAAAGGAACAACGAAAGACGAAAGATTCGGTAATCCCACTCCGAGAATCGCTGAATGTAATGCGGGTATGATAAACAGCGTGGGACTTCAAAATCCAGGTGTTGAAAAGGTTATCTCCACGGAGCTTCCCAAGCTAAAAAAATGCTTTAAAGGTCCCGTCGTTGCCAATATCGGCGGTTTTTCCGTCGAAGAGTATGCATATACGGCGTCACTTCTTGATAAGCAAGACTGCGTCGGCATTTTGGAGCTTAACATAAGCTGTCCCAACGTCCACAACGGCGGTATGGCTTTCGGAACGAGCCCCGAAGCCGCAAGCGAGGTCACAAAGGCGGTTAAGGCTGTAACGAAGAAGCCTTTATACATAAAGCTCTCCCCCAACGTAACGGACATCGTTTCCATTGCAAAGGCTTGCGAAGAAGCTGGAGCAGACGGTATAAGTATGATAAATACGCTTCTTGGAATGAGGATAGACCTCAAAACGAAAAAGCCCGTTATAGCAAATAAAATGGGCGGTTTTTCGGGCAGTGCCATACTTCCCGTCGCGCTCAGAATGGTATATCAGGTGTACGAAGCGGTGAAGATACCCATAATCGGTATGGGCGGTATAAGTTCGGCGGAAGACATAATCGAAATGATGCTGGCGGGAGCCAGCGCGGTTGAAGTCGGTGCGGCAAACCTCGTCGACCCCTACGCTTGTATGAGCATGGCAAACGATCTTCCGCGCGTTATGGAAAAATACGGAATAAATAAATTAAGTGATATCATAGGAGGAGCACACAATGGGTAAGGACGTAATTATCGCTTGCGATTTTTCAAGTAAAAAAGCGGTATTCGATTTTCTCGATAAATTCGGCGACGAAAAGCCGTACGTTAAGATAGGTATGGAGCTTTACTATGCAGAAGGCCCCGCTATCGTAAAGGAGCTTAAAGAAAGAGGACATAAGATATTCCTCGACTTAAAGCTTCACGATATTCCCAACACGGTCAAAAAATCAATGAGCGTACTTTCAAGGCTCGACGTGGATATGTGTAACCTTCACGCAAGCGGTACTATCGCAATGATGGAAG
The DNA here is from genome assembly GCA_937893885.1 of uncultured Clostridia bacterium. Lineage (GTDB taxonomy): Bacteria > Bacillota > Clostridia > Oscillospirales > CAG-272 > CALCTE01. The sequence continues at coordinate 3,498 of CALCTE010000095.1, forward strand.
CGGCTATAGAAGGGCTCACGAGAGAGGACGGCACAAGACCTCTCCTTATCGCCGTAACCCAGCTTACGTCAACGGACAGCGAAAGAATGGAAAAAGAGCTTCTTATAAAAGAGCCTATCGACAAAGTAGTTATGCACTATGCGTCAAATGCTAAGAAAGCAGGTCTTGACGGCGTCGTTTGCTCTCCCTTGGAAGCAGGTAAGGTACACGAGGTGTGCGGTAAAGACTTCTTCACGGTAACACCCGGCGTACGCTTTGCAGACGGTGACGTTGGAGACCAAAAGCGCGTGACAACTCCCGAAAAAGCAAAAGAAATCGGTTCTGACTACATCGTAGTGGGCCGTCCCATAACTGCGGCAGAGGACCCCGTTGCCGCATACAGAAGATGCATAAAAGAATTTGTAGGTTAATGTGGAGGATAGTAAAATGACAAACATCGAAAGACTTATTGCAAAGGACCTTCTCTCTATAAAGGCGGTGTTCTTCCGTCCCGACGAGCCTTTTACTTGGGCAAGCGGAATAAAGAGCCCCGTATACTGCGATAACAGACTCACCCTTACCGCTCCCAAGGTAAGAGATGACGTTGAAAACTCACTTGCGGAAACCATAAAGCGTGAATACCCCGATGCAGAGGTGCTTATGGGTACTTCCACCGCAGGTATTGCACACGCCGCAATAACGGCGCATATCTTGGGTATGCCTATGGGCTACGTAAGAAGCGGTGCAAAAGACCACGGCAGAGGAAATCAGATCGAAGGAAAGCTTGAAAAGGGACAGAAGGTAGTCGTTGTAGAAGACCTTATCTCCACAGGCGGAAGCGTCATCGAAGTTGTAAACGTTCTTCGTGAGGCTGGTGCCGAGGTGCTTGGTATCGTGAGCATCTTCACATACGGAATGGCAAAGGGTCTTGCAAGACTTGCTGATGCAAACGTTAAAAACGTAAGTCTTACAAATTTCGACTCCATCGCGGAGATAGCCGCTGAAGAAAACTACATTAAGAAAGAAGACATCGCGCGTCTTATCGCTTTCAGAAACAATCCCTCCGACGAAAGCTGGATCGGAGGAGCAAAATGAGAAATCTCATTGATATTCTAGATCTGACGACGGAAGAGATAGCAGAGCTTATCGACACCGCAAAGGACATTATTGCAAATCCCGAAAATTACAGAGATAAATGCAAATATAAGAAGCTCGGTGTTCTTTTCTTCGAACCCTCCACAAGAACGCGTCTTTCGTTTGAAGCGGCTATGATGGAGCTCGGCGGAAAGGCTCTCGGATTTTCCGATGCAAGCTCAAGCTCTACTTCAAAGGGAGAGTGTGTCGGCGATACGGCAAGAATAGTAAGCGGATACGCGGATATCATCGCTATGCGCCACCCCCGTGAGGGCGCGCCCTATGTTGCCTCCCGCGCTGCCACCATTCCCGTCATCAATGCCGGTGACGGCGGCCACAACCATCCCACCCAGACTCTGGCGGATCTTCTGACCATCTGGCGGGAAAAGGGCCGATTCAACAATCTGACCATCGGTCTGTGCGGCGACCTGAAGTTCGGCCGCACCGTCCATTCTCTCATGGCCGCCATGAGCCGCTACGAGGGCGTGAAGTTCGTCCTCATTTCCCCGGACGAGCTGAAGGTGCCCCAGTACGTGCTGGACGACCATGTGATCCCCAACGGACGGGAATATGTGGAGGTCAGAAGTCTGGAGGAAGCTATGCCCGAGCTGGACATCCTCTACATGACCCGGGTGCAGAAGGAGCGCTTCTTCAACGAAGACGACTATCTCCGTCTGCGTGACACCTACATCCTCAACCCCGACAAACTGAAAAATGCCAAGCCCGACCTCGCCATCCTCCATCCTCTGCCCCGTGTCAACGAGATCTCCGTGGCGGTGGACGAGGATCCCCGGGCCTGCTACTTCAAGCAGGTGAAAAACGGTAAGTTTATGCGCATGGCGCTGATTCTGAAGCTTCTGGAGGTGACCGTATGATCGTCGGACAAATCAAGGACGGCATCGTCCTGGACCATATCACCGCAGGCCGCGGCATGGAGATCTACAACATTCTGGGTCTGGACAAGCTGGACTGCACCGTTGCCATGATCAAAAACGCCGACAGCGTAAAAATGGGCAAGAAGGACATTATCAAAATCGCCCAGCCCATTGATCTGGATGTGACCATTCTGGGCTACATCGATCCCGGCATCACCGTCAATGTCATCAAAAACGGCGCCCGGGTCAAGCGGGAAAAGCTGACCCTGCCCCAGACCATTAAAAACCTCATCTGCTGCAAGAACCCCCGGTGCATCACCTCCTGTGAGCAGGAGCTTGTGCAGGAGTTCCGGCTGGTGAACGCCGAAAAGCAGACCTACCGCTGCATCTACTGCGACAGCGAGGTTTCAAGAGGCTGACCGTCTTTCAATATAGCACGCCTCCCCGCCTTCCTGCGCCGAAGGCGGGGAGTTTTTTGTTTTGCACACCAAAGTCTACGTCATTCTCTCCCCATGCCCTCGCACAACCGAAAACCCGTTTCTCTTGCATTACCGGAGCAATGGTGGTATACTTATTTTGGTATTTTTTATCCGTCTGCCTGTTGGCAGCGAACATTTCTGACTGGAGGGATCTATGGTGAAGCGTTTTTGCTCTGTCATCCTGACTCTTTCTCTCATCTGGAGCCTTGCAGCACCGATTCACGGTACTGCGGCTGCGGCGATTCCGGAGGTTTCCCTTGCCTCCTCTGCCCTGTCCGGCAGCATTTTCGCCGCAGTCAACACCGAGCTTTCTGTTGACGCGTCTGCAGAAGGCAGCTTTGCTTCGGCACAGGCAACGCTGGATACTCTGTCTGCCATGCCGTCAACAGAGGAGGCCGGCATTTCGGATATCATCACCGATCCCGCAACCGGGGACACCATGAAGCTTCGTCCCTTGTCCTTCCCCGTGCCTCAGCCCATGGAAGATCAGGCCATGCCCGGGACGCAGTATCAGGTGCAGGCCGCCAACTACGTTGTGGGCGACACCCGAACCATTCCCGACGAAAGCAATGCCCAGCGCAGCGTCCGCTGCCTGTACAGCGGCCTCTACTGCACCGTTTGGGGCAGCACAACGGACGATGCCGCAGTACGGATCAGCTCCTCCATTGCCAAGGATATTGCCGACGCCTTTGACGGCTATTATGCCAACATGGTCAATTCCTTCGGTCAGTGGTACGATGCCGATGGCGACGGCAAGCTGGCCATTTTCTGCTACAATATTGGCAGCGATCCTGTGGGCGCAACCATCTCCGCCTACACCGCCGGCTTCTATCGGCCCACGGACCTCATTTCCTCCACCGGGCACATTGGCTCCATCAATTTCGGCGCCGGCAGCTGCAACGGCATGTCCATGGACTGCATCCATTTGGACACCTACCCCACCATGGGCTACAGCACCCCCTTATCTGATATTCCCAATGCGTTTTCCACCCTGGTGCACGAGGGGCAGCACCTGATCAACTTCTCCAATCAGTTCGTCACCGGCAGCAAATACTGTGGGCAGATAGACACCTGGCTGAACGAGGCCTTTTCCATGGCGGCGGAGCACATGATCTGCGGCAGCGACGCCACCGCGACCCGTGTCCGTTATTTTAACAAATCCTACACTCCCGGCACGGCCCTGACCCGCTGGAACGGCTCTCTTTCCAACTACGCAAACTCCTACCTCTTCGGGCAGTACCTGCGGACCCGTTACGCAAGCCTGACCGGAACCGACGGGAACACCTTCTTTAAGACCTTGCTCACCGCCTGGCAGCAGCAGACCGGCGGCGATCCCCTGCCCTTGGCGGCAGAGCTGCTGATGACCACCCCGGAGCAGCTGGTGCTGGATTTCTGGGCAGCGATCTGGCTGCGCCGGGACAGCGGTGACTACGGCTTCCGGGGAGAAAGCTGGGCCGACGGCCTCACCCCCCACGTCAACAGCACCATCTCCGGCAACAGCGCCGGCATCTATAACGGCAGCGCCAAATTCTACACCATGCCTGCCGGCGGCTTTACCCCCTCCGCCCGGCAGAACATCACCTTCCTGCAGATGGAGGAAACCGGCAGCGTGCTGCCGGAGGGCGTGCCTGCCCTGACCGGCATCTCGGTGCAGCGCAGCAGCAAGACGGAATGCACCCTCTCCCTCACCGCCTCCGCTGCCGGCACCCTGCGCTATCTGGTTTCCGGCGACACCGTCACCGGACGTCACGCCCTGACGGAAACCGCCCCGCTGCAGGCAGGAAGCAACCAGCTCACCATCGCCGTCAGCACGGAGAAAGAATCCGTGGTGTATCTCTGTGCACAGGGCGAAAACGGGCTTTCCGCCTCTCTGCAGAGCGCGGCTGTGCCTGCGTATACCGCTCCCGTTGTGGCCAGCGGCACCTGCGGCGAAAACCTGACCTGGACTTTGGATGAAACAGGCCTTCTCACCATCTCCGGCGAGGGGAATATGGCTGACTACAGCTTGTCCGCCGCTGTCCCCTGGAACACCTACCGCAGCAGCATCAAAACTGTGGTGTTGGAGGAAGGCGTCACCTCCATCAGCAGCTTCGTCTTCTACCGCTGCACCGGGCTGACAACGATCACCATCCCCGCATCTGTCACCTCCATCAGCTATGATGTTTTCGAGGGCTGCACCGGGCTTACGGAGGTCACAGTGGCAGAGGATAATACCGCCTACACCGCCGTGGACAGCGTACTGTTCAATAAAAACATGACAACGCTGTGCGCCTATCCTGCCGGAAAGACCGGCAGCACCTATGTGATCCCTTCCTCTGTTACCTCCATCGGCATCTGCGCTTTCCAGGGCTGCACCGGACTGACAGAAATCGCCATCCCGACCTCCGTCACCTCCATCGGCAACTTCGCTTTCCATGGCTGCACCGGGCTGACAGAGATCACCATCCCGGCCTCCGTTACCTCCATTAACTATGGTGCTTTCTACGGGTGCGGCCTTTTCTTCAAACATCAATACATTGGTGCAGAAGACAAAATTTGTGGTTGAGATGATAGGGCTTCCAAAATTGGATGATGGGAGCAGAGATGCCTTGTGCGATATTGAAAGTGGAGTGTGGGGCGTTGATTATGAGGGGAATATAATAGATTTCAAATTGACTTCGGCTTTGGCTCTAAGTTCGTTGAAGACGGATATTACTGCGGGTATGAAGTTGATTTATACTGTTGGGGCACTTACAGACAAATTGCTGAATCTGGTTGCAGATTCCAGGAATGTGAAGGAGGTGACCCTTGTGGTGAAGGATTTTACAAAGATTTTTGTTGGTGAACAGGCCTACAGAATCTTTTGTGCAAGAGGTGGAAAGATAAAGGTTCTGCAGAAAAGCAAACTTGTTGCTGTGTGTGTGAACCCAACTGCTCCGAACGGCTATGTTCTGGACAGTGATATTTTGTGTGAAAAATTACAGGATGCCCTTGGGCTTCCGGTTTATGATATAGTTAAAAACAATTATGACATTTAAGTCTGCGCTTGACATAGATTGTGGGTTAAGGTATATGTATGAGACATTGGATTTGATGTCTCCATGTGGCAGGAAAATGCTTTTGGAGTCTGTTATGATGCAGACAAAGAGGGAGTTGGATTTTCATTACCGCAGACTTAATGAGATTTATGACAAGGATTGTTCAAAAATAGCGCTCAAACTGATGTGCCTGAAAGATATACACAATACTTTGGGCAGATTGGAACAGGGTGCCGTTTTGGATGATATAGAGTTCTTTGAGGTTAAGTATCTGGCAATTGTTTCAGGGGAGGTCCTTGATTTATTGGAAGGACAGAAGATAATTGCAGTGGGATTGCCTCATCTGGAAAAAGTTGTTGAGATTCTTGAAGAAGTGGTAGTTGGTTGGTGAGAGGTCAAGTGAATAAAGTGGATGAGGCAAAACTTTGTAGCCCAATTCATTCA
>CALCTE010000096.1 GCA_937893885.1 uncultured Clostridia bacterium
ATTTTTATGCCGAAATCTTTCTTGGGAAGCTTATCGTAATTTCTTTGCGGTATCATAACCTCACAGAAGCCTTGTCTTGCCGCCTCAGTCACACAAAGGTCGCAAAAATTAACAGGTCTTGTCTCTCCTGAAAGGCCAACCTCGCCGAGTACGGCAAGACTGTCGGGCACGGGGATATCCGATATTCCCGAAAAGAGCGCAAGAGCAATGGCAAGATCGCTTGCCGGCTCGTCTATTCTTATACCGCCGACTACGTTCAAATACGTATCGTTCGCGGCAAACTTAAGACCGAGGCGTTTTTCCAAAACAGCAACGATGAGCGAAAGTCGGTTATAGTCTATTCCGTTTGCCATTCTTCGTGGTGATGGAAAAACGGTAGGAGTTACCAGTGCTTGTACTTCTGCAAGTATCGGTCTTGTACCCTCTATGATACACACGGTGCAATTTCCGGGAACACCTATCGGACGTCCCGAAAGAAGCATCTCAGATGGGTTTGTTACCTCACGAAGTCCCTCGTCGGTCATTTCAAATACACCTATCTCGTTAGTTGAACCGTAACGATTTTTAACGGCTCTTACTATCCTGTTTTGATGTGACCTCTCCCCTTCAAAATGTAAAACCGCATCAACCATATGTTCAACGACCTTTGGTCCCGCTATATTGCCTTCTTTATTGACATGCCCGACGATTATCACAGATATACCGGTACTCTTTGCCTTATTGATAATTGACATCGTACATTCTTTTACTTGCGTAATGCTTGACGGAGTAGAATTAACTCTTTCGTCGTACATAGTCTGAATGGAGTCAATTATAACAACGTCGGGAGCTATAGTGTCGATTTGAGGTAAAACGTCGCTGATGTTAGTTTCCGTTAAGATATACAGCTTGTCCGAACTGACACCAAGGCGTTTTGCTCTTACCTTTAGCTGATTTTTTGATTCCTCTCCCGATACGTATAAAATCCTATGTTGTTTAGAAATATCACTGCATATCTGCAAAAGAAGCGTTGATTTACCAATGCCGGGTTCACCGCTTAAGAGTACCACCGAGCCGCAAACGATACCACCACCCAAGACTCTGTCAAACTCACCGCAACCCGTTGAAATTCTGTAATTATCATTATCCTCAATATCTGTTATAAGGCACGCTGTATCACCTAATGCACTAGAATACGTACGAGGTGCTTTTGAAGCGGAAATGCTTATTTCGGGTTCAATCTTTTGTTCAAACATTGAATTCCAACTGCCGCAAGCCGTACATTTTCCGAACCATTTTGTTGTTTCGTTACCACATTCGCTGCAAACAAATACGCTTTTTACACTATTTTTAGCCATATACTTCTCCGTGTGAATTTTTAATATATTCCGTTATACTTTCGGCAATGACAGCCGCAAGCTTGTTTTGATATTCCTCGTCGTTCAAGAGTCTTGCCTCTTCGTAATTGCTTATAAAGCCACATTCTATCAAAACCGCAGGTACTTTAAGCTCGTGCAAGACATAAATGTTTGTTCCCGCCTCTTTATTTTTTCTCGTATTGTCGGGTTGAAGTGAGAGTTTAATATTATTTGATATAATATCTGCTAAAGCCTTGCTATCGGGATTATTGGGAGAATAAAATATCTGCGTGCCCTTGCATGACTCAAGAGGATAGGTATTCATATGAATACTTACGAAGATAGGTGATTCAAATTCTTCAGTAAATTCAACTCTGCCAGCAAGATCGCTTTGTTTTCTTGACAAAGATCCGTTTTTCGATACGAGAAGCTTATCTTCCGCGCGAGTCATCGCCGTTTTATTTCCGTGCATATTCAAATATGTACGTACTTTTTCCGTAAGTTCAAGGCAAAGAGTGCTTTCGTACTCGCCGACGACACCGCTTGCCCCCGTGTCAACTCCGCCGTGTCCAGCGTCCAAAACAATAACGAATTCTTTATCGTTGTCGGAAAAAACTTTTACGATATTCGGTGTGTTTTTAAAAAACCCGAGTTTTATGCTTAACAGGAAAACGAATAAGAATAAAGCAAGTAAAAGAATGCAAAAAAACAATAATTTTGCCGTGTAAGTTTTTAGATACTTTTCTTCTTTTATATATGCCAAATCTATCACCTCGCGAATAATAATATTCACAAGGCTAGAAAACTATGCTCTATTTATCAAAATTCGGGTTGTCGTCGTTAGGACCGGAATGTATCTCTTTTTTATCAAGCTTTAAATATTCCGATATCTTAATACCCTTAAATCCAAACGAGTAACCTACAGTGCAGGTTATTACCGTAGGGATAGTAAATACAAAATACCAAAGTGCAGAAAGCGCCGAAAGAGTTGCGGCGCTTGCATCGGGCAAAGCGGTTTTTAGTCCGCCGCTTATGAAATTGGCATGCATAAACATATATCCAAGCAAGTTCATAAATGCCGTTGCAACGCCGTTTATTCCTCCTACGGAAACAAACATAAGTACGATAGCTAAATAATTGATAGTCTGTGACATAATTCCGTAAACGAAACCGTCGCGTGCTTTAGGAGGATTTATAGGATTATTTCTGCCCACAAAATCCTTTTCACCGAGAGTATGAGCGGCAAAATACACCATTACAAGAAACAAACATATGGAGAATACTACTACTATACTTCTTAAAATTATGCTGTCACTTAAAGTTATGAGCGGCATAGCAATCATCATAGTATATATCGACATTGCCACCTGATAGCCGTAAACTCTGAAGGCAAAGCCTATCTTATTTTTCATTTTGGTTAACATATCTACACCTCAAAATCAAATTTAATTCCAAAATCCTTGCCGTTTAAATACGAAAGAACTTTATAATCGTTCATTAGCTTGAATGAAAGTCTATACGCGCAAAGCGCTTGATGAATAAAACCGTTTTTCTTATCCGTTGCATAGCTTTTACCGTATTTTCCGTCACCTATTATACTGTGCCCGATATACGCAAGCTGCGCTCTTATCTGATGAGTTCTGCCCGTTTGAAGCTCTATTTCCAATAAAGACGCTGTATCACCATTTTTCAACTTATAGCTTTTTATAAATTCATATTCAAGCACAGCAGTCTTTCCGCTTGCAATCGGCTTTTCGTAAACCTTTACTTCTTTTGTTTTTTCATTCTTCAAAAGAAAATGTTTTAACGTATCGCGCTTCTTTGATGGTATACCGTGCACAAGCGTCATATAACGCTTTACGGCTTCGCGGTTTTTAATTATATCGTTCATTTCGCGAAGCGCCTCGGCGTTTTTGGCAGCAATAACGATACCTTTTGTATTTCTGTCAAGTCTGTTGCAAAGTGCGGGTACAAAGCTTTGCTCCGATTCGGGTGCGTACTCGCCCTTATATATAAGATAAGCTATGACGTTATCTATTACCGTGAAGCTTTTTTGCTTTTCGTCGGGATGCACACTGACACCGCTCGGCTTGTTAATTAAAATAATATTTTCATCCTCGTATACAACATCAAGCGTTCCTTCTTCGTAAACAAATTCGTTTTTTACATTATCCTTTTCAAAAAACTCGTCGTTTACGTAAAGATTTAATACGTCGTCCATATTTAAGATTACCGAACCATCCGTGCAATGCTTTCCGTTAAGTCTAACGCATTTTTTTCGTAAATATTTATATATTAAAGATGAGGGGATATCGGGCATGAGCTTTTTCAAAAACTTATCGAGTCTTTGATTTTCATCGTTCTTTTTTACTACAAATTCTCTCATACATCCTCCTTCTTCTTATATTATATCACTTTTTTCACTAAAGACAAGATATTTAACGAAAATTGCGATAATTAGCTATTGCAATTTATTTGAAATTACAATATAATACAAGCATTATATTGATTGAGGTACCAGATGAAATACATTACCGTTGCTTTGGGAATGATGCCTACAAATTCCTATATAATCTTTGATGAAAACACAATGAATGCAGCTATTATAGATCCCGCCGCCGATTGTGCAAAAATAGAAAGATATCTTTACAGGTATTCTTTGAATCTTAAATTTGTTCTTTTAACGCACGGCCACGCTGATCATATCGGAGCTGTAAACGAGATAAAGCGCAAAACCGGTGCAAAGCTTGTGATGACAAAAGACGACACCGATATGATATTTGAGCCTTTATATAACGAGTCAAACCTTATATTCGGGTATGAATACACTATTGAAGATTATCCCGATATAATATTAAATGACGGTGATGTACTGAATTTCGACGATATTTTCATAGAGTGTGTGCACACACCGGGGCACACGAAAGGAAGCTGTGTGTATTTATGCGAAGACCTTATGTTCAGTGGAGATACTCTGTTTTATCATAGCTTCGGCAGGACAGACTTTTACGGCGGTAACGGAATTGAACTCAGAAATTCTTTAAAAAAGCTCTATAAAATGGACAAGAACTTCACAGTCTTGCCAGGCCACATGTCATCCACCAAACTCGACGATGAGCGCAATTTATTTTTATAATGTAAAAAACTGCCCAAACAAGAGACTTCTCTTATTCGGGCAGTAATTTTTATATTTATTTCTTCAAAGCAATAGCTTTTCTTGCATTTTTGACGATATTTGCCGCATCAAGTCCAAACACGTGCAAAAGTTCCTCTGCTTTTCCGGATTTGCCGTAAGTATCGTTAACGCCTACGCGTACAACGGGAACGGGGCACGCCGACTCGCAAACGACTTCGGAAACGGCAGATCCGAGTCCGCCGATAATAGTGTGCTCTTCAGCAGTAACAATCGCACCTGTTTCTTCAGCCGCCTTGATAATAATGTCTTTATCTATCGGCTTAATGGTGTGAATGTTGATAACTCTTGCATTAACCCCTTCGCTTGCAAGTGTTTCAGCTGCAATAAGAGCTTCATTTACCATAAGTCCCGTAGCGATTATCGTAACGTCTTTTCCGTCTTTTAAAAGCGAGCCCTTACCTACTTCAAATTTGTAATCGGGACGGTCGTTTATTACGGGAACGGCAAGTCTTCCGACTCTTAAATATACGGGTCCGTCAATTTCGATAGCCGCCTTTACAGCAAGGCGCGTTTCAACTGCATCTGAAGGACAAATAACCGTCATTCCCGGGATCGTTCTCATAAGAGCGAGGTCTTCATTACACTGGTGAGTTGCACCGTCTTCGCCGACACTTATTCCAGCATGAGAAGCACCTATCTTCAAATTAAGGTGTCCGTAGCCCGCGCAGTTACGAATTTGCTCAAACGCTCTTCCTGCCGCAAACATTGCAAATGAGCTTGCAAAAACTATCTTTCCCGTAGATGCCATACCTGCCGCAACAGCCATCATATTTCCCTCTGCTATACCGCAGTTGATAAATCTTTCGGGAAACTTTTTCTTAAATACGTCTGTCTTTGTTGATTTTGAAAGATCGGCATCAAGCACGATGATTCTGTCGTCTATCGCAC
>CALCTE010000097.1 GCA_937893885.1 uncultured Clostridia bacterium
TCTTTTACAATATCACGCTCGTCCATTTCCAAAGAAAGCTCGTTTTTTACCGTCTCAAAAAGCAAAGCTCTTACGGCGTCACGCGGGCTTTCACCCGCCGCTATCTTCCTTACCGCTACTGTCATTTTTTTCTTCCGTAAGGTGTGTCCGAGCGGTTTTTAGGCTTGATGTTACCGCTATACCGGCGCGACATTCTGCGACGCTGTAATTTTCGCATATTCTGCTGGCGTATACATAATAGCGCCAAAACGAGCACTATTGCAAGTATAACCAAAACCAAGAGGACGTAACCGACAACGATGATAAACTTCACAAAACCGCTCTTGTCGTCGTCTTCAAAAATGGAAGAACCGTCGTTTTGCGGGATATTGTCGGGAATCTCGGCAAAGGACGGCACGTACATAGTTTCCGTGGCATATACGGGAAGCTCCCCAAGAAGACGTCCTTCGAGTGAAAAACTTATCGTGGCGACTTGCGTGCCCGCTTCTATGGGAAGTGAAAGAGTGTTGTCAGGCATTAAGATACAGTTTACCTCTCCCGGCTCAACGTGCTTTTCAAATAAAACGGAGAATGAGGAGGAGCACTCTGCCTTGACCGTACCCGCGCATTCGAGCTCTACGCTTTCAAGCTCCTCGCCCATATATTTTTTAACGGAAAAGCTTCGCATTTCGTAGTTGTTGAAATAGTAGTCAAGCAGGTTTGCCGTATCCGAACAGCAACCCGCCGCGCTCTTGCCGCCGAATACGACGACTATAAGCTCAATGCCGTTTCGTTTTGCGTATGTAACGAGACAGTTTCCCGCCTCGGGAGTCCAACCCGTCTTTCCGCAAACGACTCCGCTGTAGTAATACTCTCTGCCGTCAAGCATTTTATGGGTATTGTTAAACACCCTCTCTTTCGGTTGCTTATTGGTAGGGGGAATAGTGTATTGCGTGGTGCTCATAATTTCAAGTAAAGCCTCGTTTGAGACTGCCGCACGCGCGAAAAGCGCCATATCTCTTGCCGTGGTGTAATGTGCATCATCGTGTAAGCCGTGAGGATTTGCAAAGTGAGTTCCCGTAGCGCCGAGCTCACGCGCTCTGTCGTTCATCATCTTAACGAAGGCGTCCGTGCTTCCCGCTACCGTTTCTGCAATGCCCATTGCACATTCGTTGCCCGAAGCGAGCATAAGCCCGTACATAAGCTGTTCAAACCTGACTTCCTCGTTGACGTCAAGGGCGATGTGGCTTGAATCTCTGTCAAAGCCCCAAATTGAGTTGTAGGACATCGTGACGTACTGCGTCATAGTCCCTTTTTCCGCTCCCAAAAGCCCCGTCATAATCTTTGTGGTGCTTGCAGGGTACATTTTTTGGTCGCAGTTCTTCTCATAAAGTATTTCGCCGGTAAGCTTGTTTATGACGACGACGCTGTCGGACTTAACGGAGGGGGCGGCAAAAACCGTCGTATCGGCAAACGCAAATACGACGAAAAGAGCGGCAATAAGCCCTGCTATAAATCTATTTATTTTTGGGAATCTTTTTGCCATCGTACCGTACTCCGTCACATAATATATCAATTATATATTATACATTTTATAACGGGGGCTGTCAACACTTACTTCAAACTTGCCTATATTTTGACAAAGAAAAGCACGGAAAACGGTGTTTGCCGTTTTCCGTGCAGGGGAGCTCTTTAGCAGAGTATGGGGTTACCAGTAATATGTGCGTGAAGACGGGAGACGTCGTATTCGCGAGGGAGCACGCGTTCGGGAACTATAAATGTGACAACGGACGGGAGGGATCTGCCTTGCTCCGAGTATATATACTTCTCGGATACAGTGTCATTGCCGAGCATAAGCTTTACGCAAAGAGCAGCGGCGTTGCAGTTACAGCCGCCGTTTATACGTACGTTTACCGTGTAAAATCCGTCAAAGCACGGTGCCTGTGCTTCAATGCAGATTTCTCTGTTACAGCACGTGGACGTTGCCTCGTTTGCACATTCGTTTTGGCGGGGGCATACCGTGTCGATGTATGAGGCGGCATCGTGAGAGTGGGCAAAGGCTCCGTTTGTGAGCTTATTTAAATTCTCGTCTAAGCAATCTATCGCGCCCGTAAAGCCTATTGCGTGAAGCTCTATGCCTGCCGAAAGAAGCTCGCAGGCGGCGTCAAAAGGCTCGCCACCGTCATATCCTCCGTCAGAGAAGATGAAAATGATCTTACGGCAATCATCGGATAAGTCGAAGCAGTCCGCCGCACAGTAGAGTGCATCTCGCAGATTACTCTTGTAGGCGGGTTTGAGATTTGAAAGAAGCTCGGCTGTCTCCCTCTTATAAAAGTTGGGGGACGAGAGCTTTTGGAAATTTTCCGCATAGACTCCCACACCTACTCTGTGTCTTTCGGATAGTGTAAGATAGGCGTTTTGCAGAGCGTTCTTCAGCTTTTCAAAGCTGGGGGCAAGGCTTGAGGAACAGTCTGCAAGTAACATTATCTGCGCGGCGTGCTCCCTTTGTGTTGGTTTATTGTGCATTGGTCTTTCTCCTTTAATTTAAGTGTTTGTTAACATAATATTCCGCGCGCGGAAAGCCGTGCAAGAAAAAAATAAAAAATTTTCTTTCTGCCTGAAATATAAAAAAATATTTATACTTTATACCATTACTATTAATAATAAGCGTGAATTTATGGACAGGAATTAATATACAAAATACACCAAAAGAAATAATATTTTATATGTTAAATATGTTTAATATAGGTTTTATAGAAGAAAAAGTTTTGACTAATTATTATGAAATAGTGGATAATAAATTAGTTCATGTGTGTAAATTTGAAGATGGTAGAGTATCAGTAACAGATTGGGAGCATGAGGGTGATTTTTCTGAATTAAGCAAAATTGAATATACTGTGGCAAATCCGCTATATTTTTGGGATTCAGAATATGATGGCTATAAAATGTTAGAAATTGGTGAAAAAATAAAGATACTTGAAATTGCCGACCTCTATTTTGGAGATGCAAAAGTGCAAAGAGCAAATGGAGAAATAGTTGATGTAACTATGCAAGTTGCAGGCAGAACATAGAATTATTATGAAGAGGAAGCTGATAGAATTGGCTTCCTTTCTCTGATTCATCAATTGAAAGGTGAAATATTGACATAAGTTTAGAAAGATGATAAAATGCGCAAGAAAAATAAAGGTTTTATAATATCTCAAGCTATA
>CALCTE010000098.1 GCA_937893885.1 uncultured Clostridia bacterium
AAAGAAGTGAGGAGAGACCGTAAATAGCAAGAGCGATCAACGGCTTATATGGTTTCTCAAGCTCAGTGGCAAACTCCGCACCTATCGAGCCGATAGTAATGCCGCTGACATAGTCGAAAAAGTCAAGCTGTGCCACTTGCTTGTGCCCCATGATTTTTGTAATGATAAATAACGACGATACCGAAAGCAGAGCCGTTAGTATGACCTTGATTATTTCCATTTTAACTCCAACCGTTTCTTTTTAGTGCGCGATAAAATGAACCCCAATATGCGTATAGCCGTTATGAAAGCGACAAAAACTAATCATATGAAAGTACGGAGGATAAATATGGAATCGATTTGGGAAAAGAACGCACCTCAAGTGCGGTTTGATACATTGAAGGAAAACCAAAGCACCGATGTTCTGATCGTCGGCGGCGGTATTGCGGGAATCTTGTGCGCTTACAAGCTGAAAAATGCGGGCGTAGATTGTGCTCTTGTGGAGGCATCTGAAATTTGCGGAGGTATTACAAAAAACACCACGGCAAAGATCACCCTGCAACACGGTTTGATCTATGACAAAATGATACGTCACTTTGGCGAGAACAAGGCGCGGCTTTACGCAGAGGCACAGAAAAAAGCGTGCAAGGAATACGCCCGACTTTGCGAAAATATAGATTGTGACTATGAAACAAGGGATTCCTATGTTTACTCCTTAAATGACCGCAAGAAAATCGAAAAAGAAGTCAACGCCCTGAATCGTATCGGTGTGAAAGCAGAGCTTTCGGACGCAAAAGAGCTACCTTTCTCTGTTGCGGGCGCGGTGCGCGTGAGAGATCAAGCGCAGTTCCACCCGTTGAAATTTCTCTATACAATTGCAAAAGATCTGCCAATCTACGAGCATACTAAAGTCGTGGAGCTGATGCCGTATAAGGCAAAAGCCAACCACGGAGAGATTGCCTACAAAAAGCTGATCATCGCAACTCATTTTCCAATGCTCAACAAGCACGGCTTGTACCCATTGAAGCTTTATCAGCACCGTTCCTACGTTCTTGCACTCAAAAACGCCAAAAAAGTAGAAGGAATGTATGTGGATGAATCGGACACGGGACTGTCCTTCCGAAGTTACGGCGATCTTCTGCTCCTCGGCGGTGGCGGACACCGAACTGGCAAGCAAGGCGGTTGTTGGCAGGAGCTTGAAGATTTTGCCCGTAAGTATTACAAAAATGCCGAGATCGTCGGCAAGTGGGCGACGCAGGATTGTATGACGCTTGATGATATCCCTTATATCGGTCAATATTCAAAACCCACGCCCGACGTCTTCGTTGCAACGGGATTTAACAAATGGGGCATGACCAACGCCATGGTCGCCGCAGATATTCTCTGCGATCTCGTTCAAGGAAAGCCCAACCCTTATGCTGACGTTTTCGACCCCTCACGCACGGTTCTTCATCCACAGCTTGCGGTAAATGCTTTTGAGTCTGCAATCGGACTTCTTACACCCACCGCGCCCCGATGTCCACACCTCGGTTGCGCCCTCAAATACAACAAAGCCGA
>CALCTE010000099.1 GCA_937893885.1 uncultured Clostridia bacterium
AATCCTGCATCAATTTAATTTCCATTTCTAATTTTTTGATATATCTGTCAGATTTCGCATAGCCCAAGAATTAGTTTTATTCGTGGCGACGGTAGCGAGAAAAACAAATATAGTTACTGTCAGTACAAAGGCAACACGAATGGGAATACTGCGCCATATCTTTTTTATTTTTTCCATTTGTAGCCGCACCCCCAAACCGTTTCTATGTAAGGCTCACAGCCCGCGTCCAACAACTTTGACCTTATCTTTCTTATGTGTTCAACAACGGTCATAGCATTGCCTTCTCCGTCAAATCCCCATACGCGATCATATATCCGTTCTTTATCAAACACTTGTCCGGCGTTTGATGATAGCAATTCTATAATATCAAATTCTGTTTTTGAAAAAGGAATTAAAGCACCGTGCACATAGACCTCTTTTGCGGAATAGTCAATGACAAAATCTTGCCCGAAGTGTTGACGGGATTTATTTTGTGATCTCATATCTCTGCGGATATGTGCAGCCACTCTTGCCCCAAGCTCGTCAATCGAAAAAGGCTTAACGATATAATCATCACCACCGACGGCAAATCCCTTGATCTTGTCAGAATCTTCTGTGCGGGCAGTTAAAAACAATATCGGACAAGAAACAAAATCCCGTATTTGTTTACACAGTTCGATACCGTCCATTTTCGGCATATTTACATCAAGTATGATAAGATCGGGTTGCTTTGATACTTTTGTCAGGGCTTCTTTACCGTTTCGCGCGGTAAGTGTACTATATCCGTTCAACTCAAAATAATCTTGTAGCATTTCCACTACATCGGGTTCATCATCAACAATCAATATTTTTGGCACACATAACACCTCCGTTCCTACTAATCATAAACGAAATTTATCAAAATTTTATCAAGAAACAAGTAATTATATTATACATCATTTTACGTGTCAAAACAAGTAAGTTTGTGTGAATAAAGGGAATTATAATGACTAACGCTATGAATTGTGTAATCATATCCAAGAAACAAGATGAACTGTATAATATAAGGGTAGGAATTATTATAGCACAAAGGAACGTAGAAGCAATGAAAAGACCCGTACCAATTTACGACTTTACGGCGTTCGGAAAGGCTATAAAAGAGGCGAGAACAAAGCGCGGCGAATCCCGCAAGAATGTCAGCGACGATATGGATATATCGCCCCGCTATCTTGCAAACATTGAGAACAAGGGACAACAACCGAGCTTGCAAATCTTTTATGAGCTTGTTACCCGTTACGATATATCCGTAGATCAATACTTTTTCCCCGATAAGAGCGCGGACAAAAGCACTATGCGCCGTCAGCTTGATACCTTGCTTGACGGAATGAGTGATAAAGGGTTACACATCGTTACGGAAACAGCGAAAGCGGTTGTTGAAGTCGAAAAGGACGATTGAGTCAACCAAATGAATTTACAGAACGCAGCAGACTCCACGGAGTTTGCCGCGTTTTTCTTTTTGCAATTTTTTCATAAAATCAGCCAAAATGCCTATTTTGAATTGCTTTAATAAGTGAAGGGAGAAGTACGAAAGAGTTACGATAGCAAGCACAGCAAGTGAGTACCCACTTGCGATTTTTCC
>CALCTE010000100.1 GCA_937893885.1 uncultured Clostridia bacterium
CACAGTTGATGAATCCTGCGGTAAGTGCACACCCTGCCGTATCGGTCTTAAGAGACTTCTTGAGATGCTCGAAAAAATCACAAGCGGAAACGGCGAGCTCAAGGATATTGACGAGCTCGAAGAAATGTGCGAATACATTAAAGCTAACTCCCTTTGCGGACTTGGACAGACAGCTCCCAATCCCGTACTTGCAACGCTTAAGTTCTTCCGCGACGAGTACGTTGCGCACGTCGTTGACAAGAAATGCCCCGCAGGCGTATGTAAGGGTCTTTTAACCTACGTTATCGACCCCGAGCTCTGCAAGGGTTGTACGCTTTGTGCGCGTAAGTGCCCTGTAGGCGCTATCAGCGGCACGGTTAAGAATCCTCACATTATCGACACCAAAAAGTGCATTAAGTGCGGTGCTTGCGAATCAAGCTGCAAGTTCAAAGCTATATCTAAGAAATAAGAAAGGAGTACGCTATAATGGAAATGGTAAATGTAATTGTAGACGGCATATCGGTCAGCGTACCCGCAGGCTCTACCATACTTGAGGCTGCCCGCGTAGCAGGCGTGGAAATTCCCACCCTCTGCTATATGAAAGAAAAAAACGAGATCGGTGCTTGCCGTATCTGTGTTGTTGAAGCAACTAAAACAAGAGGTCTCGTAACCGCTTGTGTATATCCCGTAGTTGACGGAATGGAGATCAAAACAAATACTCCCAAGATTCAAAAGGCTCGTAAGACGACGCTTGAGCTTATCCTCTCAAATCACGATATGAGATGTCTTTCCTGCCCCCGTTCAACAAACTGTGAGCTCCAGAAGCTCTGCTATGAGTACGGTGTTGACGCTTCTCACTTCCAAGGTGAAAAGACAGTTCACCCCATCGACTACTCCGCGCCTCATCTCGTAAGAGATAACAACAAATGTATCCTCTGCCGCCGTTGCGTTGCAGTATGTAACGAGCAGTTTGTATCCGTAATCGGTGCTAACAACAGAGGTATTGATACCACTATCGGCTCTCCTTTCCATATGAACCTCAACAGCACTCCCTGCATTTCCTGCGGTCAGTGTACAGCAGTTTGCCCCACGGCAGCTCTTATGGAAAAGGACGACACGGATAAGATCTATGAAGCACTTTCCGATCCTACAAAGCACGTAGTTGTTCAGACGGCTCCTTCCGTTCGTGCAACGCTCGGCGAATGCTTCGATATGCCTATCGGTACAAACGTCGAGGGCAAAATGGTATCCGCCCTCAAGAGACTTGGTTTTGCGAAGGTATTCGATACCGACTTTGCCGCAGACGTTACTATCGTAGAAGAAGCAACAGAGCTCGTACAGAGAGTACAGAACAATGGTGTTCTCCCCATGATCACCTCTTGCTCACCCGGTTGGGTTAAGTTTGCGGAGTTATATTATCCCGAACTTCTCCCCCACCTTTCCACCTGCAAGTCTCCTCAACAGATGGCAGGCGCTATCTTCAAGACCTACTACGCTGAAAAAGCAGGCATTGATCCCAAGGATATCGTTTCCGTATCCGTAATGCCCTGTACCGCGAAGAAGTTTGAGATCGGCAGAGAAGATGAGAGTGCCGCAGGCGTTCCCGACGTTGATATCGCTATCACAACAAGGGAACTTGGCAGAATGATCAAGCGTGCAGGTATCAAGTTCACAGAACTTCCCGACGCAGAGTTTGACTCTCCTCTCGGCGAAGATACGGGTGCTGCAGTTATCTTCGGTGCTACGGGCGGTGTTATGGAAGCTGCTTTGCGTACCGCAAACGACTGGCTAACAGGCAAGGACAACACCGAAATCGAATTCAAGGAAGTCAGAGGCACAGCAGGCCTTAAGGAAGCAAGCTACAATATTGCAGGACTTGATATTAAGGTTGCAGTTGCAAGCGGTACTGCCGCAGCAAACGAGGTTATGAAGAAGATAGCTTCCGGCGAAGCTGACTGGACCTTCGTTGAAATTATGGGTTGCCCCGGCGGTTGCGTAAACGGCGGCGGTCAGCCTATCCAGCCTCAATACGTTCGTGATACCGTTGACCTCAAGGCTGTAAGAGCAAAGGCTCTCTATGACCAAGACGGAGCTATGACGCTTAGAAAGAGCCACGAATCCCCCGTTGTTAAGAAGCTCTATAGCGAATACTACGACGGCTTCGGCGGCCACAAAGCTCACCACGATTTGCACACAAGCTATGTTGCAAGAAAGAAGTTTGAGGATAGATAAACTACCCTAAAAAAACGGGAGGCGGCAAAAACCGTCTCCCGTTTTGAATAGTATATTATATTAAAAGGAAGAAACTATGCTCATCGTTAGACCTGTAAAGGATAAAGTTTTTCAAGAAAAGCTCTGTAAGCTTGCACAAACTACGTACGAAGCTACGGCATTCGCCTATTTTGCGGCAAATACCGAAGATCTTGGCGACAGCTACACAAGCTACATTGGGCTCGTACAATTTGATATAGATGAAAAGGGCGCAAAGCTCGTTTCGGTAGATATGATGCCCGACGTCGATGATATGGAAGCAATGATTATAATGGGCAGAAGTCTTATGTGCTTCTTGTACCGCGATCTTCACTTAAAGACGCTCCGAGCAACCGACGGTATTGACACTAAATACTGCAAAGCATTCGGACTTCGCGAAAAGGACGGTATTTTCAACATTGATTTGGAGGATTTCTACGCGTCTCCGTGCAAATACAACGGCTTGGCATAATTTGGTATAATTTGTCATTTTCCTGTTGACAAAGCTCGAATTTTGGGGTACAATGGTCTCACTCACCTATTTGTATACACGGAGGAAAGAAATGAGAACAACGGGAATTGTTCGCAGAATTGATGCGCTCGGCAGAATCGTTATACCGAAAGAGCTTCGCGAATGTCTCGATATTGACGAAGCGCCTATTGAGATATTTGTAGATGCGGATTCGATCGTGCTCAAGAAATATCAGCAAAAGTGCTTGTTCTGCGGCTCTGATGAGGCTTTGTACGATTATAAAGAAAAGCTTATCTGTAAAACTTGCCTTGAAGAATTGAAAAGTAGATAAAAAGCGTTGTGTCGAATGGACACAACGCTTTTTGGTTATTATGCCATAGAATTCAAACATCGTAGCGAGCAAGCAATAATTCCTCCGAGTTTGCTACGAAAACCCATTCCCTTTACACAAGGGAGGCTAAAAAAATCGGATGACCAAAGTCATCCGATTTTTTTATGTTAGCTTAAATTACTTTGTTGCTTTTCTCTTCTTGGAGTATACTGCCGTAGCAACTAAGCCAAGAGCAGCAACAGCGAGAACTGCGATCCAAAGAACCGTAAGTCCGTTGTCGTTTGTTCCGGAAGCGATGGGCTTACCAATGAACACAACGGGAATACGATGGCTGCCTAATTGATCTAACTGATTTTCCGTAACTGTAATGGTAATCGTGCCGTCGCCGTTATCTTCAACATCAAATACGGATTCGGGATTGTAAAGCTGAATGTCCGTAAATCTACCGCCGGGAATCTTAACAGTAACCGTCATTCCTTCGGTAAGTCCGGCAAATGCTCCGCTTACCTCAAGGCTGTAGTTTTTATAGCTAACTACTCCGAAGCCTTCGAGTCCTTCTTCAACGTCTCCGAGATCTACATCTTCCCATTCATCAGTAACATCTTCAGCCTTAACTTCGAAGTTTTCGCCGAGTACGCCGTCGGGAGCGGTGATGCTTGCGCCTTCGCCTTCAATCTCTTCTACACCTTCGCCCTTAAGGTCTTCGATAACGTCCTCACAAATATAGCACTGTGCAGAGTCTGTCTCATAATCATAGATGTACTCGTGAGCATTCTCGTCGGGCTCACCTACAGTAAAGGTGTTCTCATCGTTCCAATCGCAGTAGCCGCATACACAAGACTTGTAGTAAGTTTTGGGAGTCTGGCAATCAGCTTCGCAGAACAAGTATTCATCTTCTTCAATTTCCTGATCGTACGTATGCTCTACCTTGCCGTCTACTTCTCCACAACCGTACATGCACTCGAACCAGTGCTCTGTTTCACTGAATACTGCCATATCGGAGAAGTCGTGATCTGCTTCTCTGGTGTATTCGCAGTGCATGCACTCAGTGGAGCACTCATACTCAAACTCGTGAGCGGTCTTGTCGATCTGTTCGCCGCAAGCGCACTCGCCCCAGTGACCGTCATCATCGTATTTTACATCGCCAACGGGCTGGTGATCAGCTGCTTCTCTTACGTATCCGCAAGTATCGCACTTATCGTCGCAGTCATACTCGTAGTCGTGCTCTGCTTCGCTATCCTTAGCGCCGCATTCGCACTCAAACCAGTGTTTTTCGTCGTCTTTCTCGTATGTTTCGCTAAAGTCGTGCTCTGCGCCGGTTCTTACATAACCGCAAATGTCGCAAGTTTCG
>CALCTE010000101.1 GCA_937893885.1 uncultured Clostridia bacterium
CGTGACCGTATCGAGCGGATACGTTTACGAGATAAGAGAATAAAAAATTGCTTGGCGGATGCCAAGCAATTTTTTAATATTTCGGGGGTTGATTTCTTTTTGATGCGGAGTCAAGAGAGGTATCATCCGAAACTATCTGCGGAAGTCTGCTGCAGCCGAGTCTCGTAGCGCCCGCCTCCAGCATCCTGTAGGCTACCTCTCGGTTATCGACACCGCCCGAAGCCTTCACCTCGACACGCTCGCTGACGGATGCTCTCATAAGCTCGATGTCCTCAACCGTTGCACCGCCCGTGCCCATACCCGTAGACGTCTTGACGAAATGTGCGCCCGCCGCCTCGGAGAGCACGCAGGCTTTGATCTTTTCTTCTCTTGTAAGGTAGCAGGTCTCTATTATGACCTTGACCTTTGCTTTATCGCCTGCGGCGGCAACTACGCCCTTGATATCCTCAAAAACGAGAGCATCGTCACCCTCTCTCAAGGCGCCGATGTTTATGACCATATCGACCTCATCCGCACCGTCCCTTACGGCCTCTGCGGCTTCGTAGGCCTTGACACAGGGCTTATTTGCCCCGAGAGGAAAGCCTATGACGGCGGCAGTCTTGATGCCGCTTCCCTTAAGACACGTTTTGACCAATGAAACGTGAATGGGATTGACGCACACGGCGGCAGCTTTGTATTTCTTCGCCTCCTCGCAAAATTCCACTACCTTAGAGCTTGTGGTATATGCACGAAGCACGGTGTGGTCGCAATATTTTCCGTATGAGGGATCGTTTCCGTATCTTTTGACGTCCATTTTTATATTTCCTTTCAGACTAAATTATTTTCAAATCCATCACGTGCATAAAGCGCCGCACCGACAAAGACGGCGTTATCAAGGAATTCGCATGGTACGATATCGTACCTTCCCTCCGCGGACAGAAACGCAAGTCTGTCTGTATGCTTTTTGATGAGCGGAATAAGAATATCTGCATCGTTTGCCGCACCGCCTCCGAGAGATATCCTTTCGGGAGAAAGGGTGCAGAGAATATTTGCCATCGCGTACGCATAGCTTTCCGCCCATTCGTCAAGCTCTTTTATTGCAAATTCATCACCGAGCCTTGCCTCACGGCATAGCTCCTTGAAGCTTGCCGTATCTCTTATCGGGTAAAGCGAGGAGTCGGACGGTATATATCCCTCGCTTTGAAGCTTTTTCTTTACGGCGCTTCCGCTGCAGACGTTTTCCATTCGTGCAACCTTACCCGTTTTTCTGTCGGGGATGTATATCTGTCCGAAATAGGCGCCTCCCACACCGATGCCGTCGAAGCTCTTGCCGTTTATGAAGATGCTTCCTCCGCATCCCGTACCGATATTGGTGTATGCGAATATTCGCTTGCCTTTACCGCTTCCGAGCATAAGCTCGGCATATCCTCCGCAAACCGTATCGTTCACGACCGTGCAGGGGAGGGAAAACCACTGCTCAAACCGAGCTTTTATCGGAAAATCCTTCCAGCCGGGAACCTGAACGGAGCATATCGACGCACCCTTTTTCGTATCTAGTACGCCCCCAAAGCCTACACCGACTCCCGAAAAGCTGTATTTTTCGAAAAGGGGAGGAATTTTTCCCTTCATCCAATCGAGTATGTCTTCAGCGCCTCTTTTTAATACGACGCGTTCGGAGATTATTTCGAGAATCTCGCCGCCGTCCGATATGACGCCTATTTGTTGCTTCGTTCCGCCTATCTCTACACCTAACCAGGTTTTCATAATATTTCACCTCTCGTCTTTTCGTTTTTAGCAGTTTATTTCTTTGCAACGGTAAACGATGCACATCCGTCCGCAAGCTCGCTGGGCTCGTTCGATATCACGTTTGCGCATATAAGCTCTGCCGCCTTATAAGTAAAGCTTAAGTTTGCCTTGCTTTTGTCCAAAAGAAAATAAGCTCTGTCGCTGTTTTTGAGCACAGTTTTGATCTTCGATGCTTCCTCTGCGTGAGGGGTGCTTATCCCGTGCTCTCTTGAAAATCCGTTCGAGCTCATAAACGATACGTTAAAATGCATCCGTGAAAGCTGCTCGTCGGCAACGGGACCGACTATGGAGCCTACGTCGCTTCGCACGTCACCGCCCACGAGCACGCAATCGAGTCCGTATACACTCCTGCCGTCACTATCTTTACGTCCTTATTTGCAATAAATTGCAAAATGGGTATCACGCTCGTTGAGGAATCGAGAAAGATGACGTCGGAATCGTTTACAAGATTTGATGCGTATGCCGCCATCGTGTGCTTCGAGTCTGTGTTTATGTGAAGCTTTGAGTCTATGGGCAGGTCGTATCTGTTTTCCTTATCGGGAAGCTTTGCGCCTCCGCGAAGCAAAATGACCTTTCCCTGCGCCGTTAATGCGTGAAGGTCACGCCGAAGTGTCGATTGCGATATATCGGGGAAGGATGCGAACAGTTTTCCGAGCGTTGTATATTCACTTTTGGAAAGGACCGCAAGCAGAGCCTTTTGTCTTTCTTCCGCTATCATATAGGCCTCCTTGTTAAGATATACGATATTATACCATTCTTTTCAAAACATGTCAATACTTTTCAAATATTTTCAAAAATATCACCCGAAGGAAGCTCCATCGGGTGATATTTGTCTATTTCGTTTCGAGCATGTGTTTCAAAAATTTTATCTGATCGTAATTCGCCGCGGTCTTTCCGTCGCTTCGGGGAGCGGCGAGGCATACCACGGTTTCATCGGGGAGCACGGTAAGTCCCATTTCCGTGGCACATTCGAGGTCATAAAAGTTTATGGAATAGTTATCTCTTGCCACCTCGGGTTTTTCTCCCAAAGCTTCTTTGAGCGTCACAAGATAATTGCTGTTTTTACAATATTCGTAGCATTCCGGCGAAAGAAGCAGTATGACGGTCTTGCCGCCGTATATCTCCGCGTCGAAATATTTTTGCTGTTCTATGAATCCTTCGCCGAACTGAAAAGATTCAAGGGTTGCTTCAATCTTTCCGTCGCCGTTATAGTCCTCGGGTATAAATTTCTCCATACTTTCATCAAATGCGTTTACCGTATCTCTTGCAACCGTCGCTTCCCCCGCATAGAGAAGATATACGTCCGGAGTGACGTTTGTAGCACATTGCACGGCTGCAAAACCGACGAATACTACGATGACCGATATGATTATGATTTTCGCCTTTTCGTGATACCAAAGATTTTCAAGATAAAGGGAAAATTTGGATTTCTTTTTTTCCATAATAAGATCACTCCTTTGTGACAATGATAGCATATTTTAAGTGCAAATTCAAGAATAATCTTGTATGCAAAGCAAAAATATGATAAAATACGAAAAACGTGTGAGTGATTTCTTTTTACGCGTTGTATAAATAGTGAAAAGGAGACGGACGGTGGATAAGGGAAACGAGCTTTTCCGAAATTACGTTTCGGGAGATGACGGCGCCGTAAGGGAGCTTATTTTACTGTATAAGGACAGCCTGATATTTTTTATAAACAGGTACGTCCGTAATATTTCCTGTGCAGAAGAGCTTGCAGAGGATAGCTTTGTCGAGCTCATTTTACATAAAGAGCGCTTTAATTTTAAGTATAACGTCAAGACGTATCTTTATACTATCGGCAGAAATAAGGCACTCAATTACCTAAAAAAGATTGCAAGAAGAAAGACCGAGAGCATAAGTGACTGCGAGTACGCTTTAGCGGACGAAGAAGAGCTAGAAGAGAGAATCTTGGCAGACGAGCGAAAAAAGGCTGTGAACACCTGCCTTTCGCGCATAAATCCCGATTACCGCACCGTGCTTTATCTTGTGTATTTCGAGCAGATGCAGACCGAGGAATGTATGCGTGTAATGCATAAAACCAGAAAACAGATTGAAAATCTCTTGTACAGAGGCAAAGAAGCATTGAAAAAAGAGCTTGGAAAGGAGGGAATATGCGATGAGATCCGATGATCGCTTTATCGAAGAAATATTTGAAAAAGAAAAGGCAAAGCGCGCCGAGATAAAGGCGGCGAGAAAACGTACGGTCGGGATATGCTCCTCGCTTGCACTCCTTTTTGTTATAGGACTTGCGATTCCTTCTTTTATGGGTATTTTCTCGGCGTCTAAAGGCTTTGATGCTATGGAAAGCGCACCCAACGGCGCATACGACATAATGGCAGATGAAGACGTAGTGACGCCCGATTCGCCCGACTTTTCCCAAAGCGACTCTGAGGGAAACAAAACGCATTTTAACGGTGAGGTGCCAGAGGACAACAGAACCGGAGACGTATCGGATCAATACGGTTCACAGCTCAAGGGTGATGCGGATATGGAAGCAGAGGATTTGCAAGAAACCGACGATGATTCCAAGCGCGGTAAATCGCCCGATAGCGCCTATATTTATCTTGCAATGGGAATCGCGGCATTTGCGATTATGAGTATTGTTGTCGCGCTCATTATCCGTAAAAGGAAAAATAATAAGGATATAATATAAAATTAAATATTTTTCGGCAAATTAATTGACATCGCAAAATCTTTGTGATATACTGTTTCCGTAATAAATTTAATAGTCCTTTGTGACTGACGGAAAAAGTGGATCACCACGATGAAACAAAGGATTTTTTAAGCCGACCGTCTGGGCACACTAAGTGAATTCTGTTAGTGTGCCCTTATATTTTTTTACAAGGAGATCATTATGAAAAAAATCGGCATCGTAATGGGAAGTGACAGCGACCTTCCCGTAGTTTCCAAAGCGGTTGATATGTTAAAAAGCTTCGGCGTGCCCTACGAGATTCACGTATTCTCCGCGCACAGAACTCCGCTTGAAGCGGCAGAGTTCAGCAAAAACGCGAGAGAAAACGGCTTCGGCGCCATTATAGCGGCAGCAGGTATGGCGGCGCACCTTGCTGGTGCGATTGCCGCTAATACGACGCTTCCCGTTGTGGGTATCCCCATCGTTTCGGGAAACCTCGGCGGAATCGACGCGCTTTTATCGACGGTGCAGATGCCTACGGGTATACCTGTTGCGACCGTTGCGACCAACGGCGCGGGCAACGCGGCGCTTTTGTGTATCGAAATGCTTGCCATAGAGGATAAGGAGCTCGCAAAGAAACTTGACGAAAAGCGCGCAAGCGACAGCGCGAAGGTTCTCGAAAAGAACCGCGCCGTTGAAAACGAATATAATAAATAAATCACATAAAGGAGAAAAGCAATGAAGAAAGTTTACACAGGAAAGACAAAGGACGTATTTGCACTCGAAAACGGAAATTATCTCTTGAAATTCAAAGATGACTGCACGGGCAAGGACGGAGTGTTCGATCCGGGCGAAAACTCGGTAGGACTTACCATTGACGGCGTAGGCGACGTCAACCTCCGTATGTCCGTTTATTATTTTGAGAAACTCAAGGAAGCGGGAATCAAGACTCACTACATAAGTGCTAATCTTGACGACACTACGATGGAGGTTGTACCTGCAAAAGCATTCGGTAAGGGCCTTGAGGTTATCTGCCGTCATAAGGCAGTTGGTAGCTTTATCCGTCGTTACGGTGACTACATTGAGGCTGGTGCTGATCTTCCGGCATATGTTGAGACCACATTCAAAGATGATGCTAAGGGCGATCCGCTTGTAACAAAGGATGCTCTCGTTGCTCTCGGTGTTAT
>CALCTE010000102.1 GCA_937893885.1 uncultured Clostridia bacterium
CCCTTGGTCCTCGGTAAGATGCCAATGGAAACGGTTCATCTTGTACGACGCCATAAGGTCTATAATCTTTTTTATCTTTCATTCTATACTTCATTGATTCTTTTTTGACTTTTAGATAAAATAAAAGAGGACGGCGGACTTTTTTACAAAAATCCAAAAACCGCCCTCTTTTGTTCCGTTAATTATCTTTTCCACAGGATATACAGTTATTCCGCACATCCTGCATAATGTCATCGGCAAGCACATTCGGAAAACAAATATCCAGATCGAAGAATTCTCTCTGTCTTTCCCGGCCTTCTTCCAGATACGCAAGTACATCCTCCGGCATTATTTCACGGATAAACGGAATGATTTCCTAAACTCCGTCGGCAATGATCTGCTGATTATCGCCGTATACGTCCACCGAAATAATGCTTTTGGAATGACCGAGCGCATTGGATATTGCCTTCAGGTCAATGTCCTTTTTGAGCAGGAGTGTTGCAAAGGTGTGACGCAGATCGTGAAACCGCACATGCTTGCATCCCGCCCGCTTGAGTAAGATCGACAAGATATCGCCGACGGACGTGGGATACCTCGGCACGTCGGGATTTTGCGGGGACGGGAACATCCACCGAGAGGTGGCCGTTTCCTTATACTTTCTCAGCACCTCCACCAGCGACGGCGGCAGTACCACCGTGCGGATGGAGCTTTTTGTTTTCGGCACGGAGATCTCGATCTTGCCGTTCACCGCACACGCCTGGCGGACGATGTGGAGCTCGCCCGTTTGGAAGTTGAGGTCATCCCATTGCAGTCCCATCAGCTCCCCTCGGCGCATCCCCGTGCCGAGTTCCAGCAGGAACAGTTCGTAGTATCCGTCCTCTTTGGCCTGGGCGAGGAATCGCTGTAGCTCGTCCTTGGTCAGCACCTGCATCTCCCGCGCTTTCTTGGGCGGCAGTTTACAGCCGATGGCAGGATTGACTCGTATCAGTCCTTCGGCTACCGCTTTTTCAAGTGCCATGCGACAGCTTGCGTGGCAGGCTCGCACCATGCGGTCGGACAGTCCGGGGCCGTATTTCTCAACGTACTGCTTTCGCCCGTTTCGCTTCAGCCGTGCATAGAACTGTTGCAGGTCGTTCTGCGTCAGTTTGTTCAGCGGTATCTTGCCGATGTCGGGGATGATGTGGTCGTAGATTCGGTTCTCGTAGTTTTGCTGAGTCAACGGTCGGATGGCAGGCTTGGAGTAGTTCTCGTACCAGAACTCCATCCAATCGCCGAACAGCATATCCGGCTTGCACCGCGTGCTCGGCGGTCGGTATTCCTCTTTCAGTTTTTCAAGCTTCTCGGCACACTCGGTCTTGGTGTGAGCGAGGACGTTTTTGGTGATGGGTAAGCCTTTGTCATCGTAGCCGACCACCACTCTGCCTTCCCACCGTCCGTCCTTGCGTTGCCGTAAAGTACCTTTTCCGTTTTGTCTGCGTTTTGCCATTTGTCTCACTCCTTTATGATCAAGTCTTCCATGAAGCCACCGACGATGCCCGACGCTCGCTTTTGCATGTCGGTGGTCACGTGGGTGTAGGTGTCCAGCGTGAAGCTGGCGTTGGTGTGTCCGAGGATGCGGGACAGCGTTTTGGCATCCACACCGCCCGTCAGCGCGTGGGTGGCGAAGGTGTGGCGCAGATCGTGGAAGCGTATCAGCGGTAGTCCCGCTTGCTTCAGCAAGGTTTTCATACGGTTGTAGGGATACTCGGGATGCATTGCCTCCTCGGGTTTGTAGATGTTCGGGAAGATCCATTCGCCTATCGCCGTTTTCTTTCGCTCTCGCAGTATCTCCGCGGTACTCGGCGGCAGGAGGATGTTGCGCATTCCCGTTTCAGTCTTGGTGTCACCCCAGGTCACGCCGCCGCCTTTCTTTCTCTTCACCGTCCGCGAGATCTTCAGCCGTCCCGTGGCTTCATCGAAGTCCGACCACCGCAGTCCGCAGATCTCACCGAGACGAAGTCCCGTGGTCAGCTCGGTGTAGAAGAAGTCGCGCCACACCTCGTCCTGCATTGCGATGCGCATAAACTTTTCCAGCTGTGCTTCGGTGAGTATCTGCTTGGGCGCGTAATTGTTTTTCGGGATGGTGGTGCCGTCGGTGGGGTTCTTGACGATGAGCCGTTCCTTCACCGCCGCGTCCATGGCTTCGTGGAGCATCATGTGAACACTGCGCACCGTGCTGTCGGCGAGCTCGTGTCCGCGAAGAGGATGCGCCTCTTGCCGACCGCTCTTTTTGATTTTGTTATACATTCTCTGCACGTCGGCGGTGGTGATGAACGCCACCGGCTTATCGCCGAGGTAAGGTTTTACGTGTGTGCGGATCATCGAAGCGTAGCTGTCCCAGGTGCTCTCGCGGATGGTGAAGATCATATACTCGTTGAGCCATCGGTCGAGCCACTCGCCGAGGGTCATCTTGCTGTCCTCGGTCAGCTCCACGCCGCGGTAGTCCTCGATGCGCTGATGCAGTTTTTCAAGGGTTTCCTTTTGCGTCTTGCCGTAGACGTAACGGAAGATCGGTTTGCCGTCGCTCTTGTGACCGACGGTGATGCGCCCTTCCCATTGACCGCGCTTCTTCTGCCGAACCATTCCGTCGCCCGCAGGTCTTCTGTTTGCCATTTTGTTACCTCCTTTCCTTGTCAGCACAACAACATACCACAACTCTTTTGGAATATCCAGCGACTTTAGAAATCTTCTTCATCAACTTCTTCTGTCGGAAGAATAGTTTCGATTTGATTCTTTGTGTAGTAGCCGGCGAGGATCTGTTCCAGCGGAACCTTACCGCGCAGTCGGCGAACATTTTTGCACGCTTCCCACATCATATCGTGCACGTCCGTGTAGCTGTAACCGTAGTGCTCTGCCATCATTCTTGAGATGATCTCTTGGTGAACCGCATAGCGATACAGACCTTTGGACACCGCTCTTTTGATTTCTTCTACGTATTCTGTCATGGCTTCGGCGAACTTCTCACCGAGGATGTCCTTGTGTTTATCGGTCACCTCATCTGCAATCGCATCATTCAGCAGTGCCGAATAAAACTGATTCCGCGAACGGTAACCGCGCTCTTTCATGATTTTGTCTGCCGTTTCCACTAAATCTCTGTCTAGAAACAGGCTGACTCGTATTTTCTCTTTCGATTCCATATTTACCTCCGTTTTTCGTAATACACCACGGCACAGCGCCGTAGAAAAGCCTTTATTCATCGCGTTTTTTGATGTTGTGCGCTCCTGGAATTACACCAAACCCGTATTTACGACCCACACTTTGGCGCCGTAGTTTTTTCGCCATCCAAACGCTCACAAATGCCGTAAACACGGGCTTTTTCGGTCGGCGTTGCCGTCCGATGTGAGGTGCATAGGTGGCGGTCACGCCACCTATGCTTTCTCCTGCTTGATTTTCGACCCTTGAATTCGGTCGAATTTTTCCAACTTTTCGAGCGCCTTTTGGCGGTACATCTCTGCTTCAAAGTGCGTCAGTTGCCTTTGAAAGCGGTACTCCACTGCCTCCTGGATCGGGCGGATGGTATAGAGCAAGGTGCCGTTATGCTTTTGTCCTTTCTTCGTGATGACGGTGGTCGGCTCGGTGGTGATGAGCTGCTTTGCGACCAGTCCGTCGATATACTTTTTCACGGTATTCTTGCTCAGTCCTACCGCCGAACCGATCGTCTTGTAGCTCGGATGACATTGAAAGGTTTGCCGATCCTCGCAGTACATCAAGAACGCATACACCGCAACCTCGTCAGAACTTAACCCCAACGAGAAAATCTCATTCGGCAACGGAAAATAATTTTTGTACTTCAACTTTCACACCTCCAAAAATATTTTTTCTTCCTCCACGATTGAATTCTAACACACTGTGTGTACCATAAAACGGACCGTGAGAAAATTTCGGGAAAACAAAAACGAAACCGTTTTCACAGTTTCGTTTTGTAAATATTAAATTGTTCCGAAATAGCAACGTGTGATGTAAGGATAGTTTACAGTTCCGTTTGTTTGGTGCTTTTCAAACACGTCTGCAATGGATTTTATATAGTCATCATATATCGGATCGTTTTCTTTCGGTGCATACGAGGAAGAAAGATTCCTTGCAATAAAATCTTCACGAGTATAAACGAGGTTGTTGCAGAATTCTACCAGTTCAAATTCTCCGCTGAAGAAATCCGAGAACGCGTCCTTTGAAAAATCAATTCCGTTGGAAGAGCCCTTGAACGCTTTACAGTATTTTTTGTTGACAGCAAAGTTGTCTTTAATTATTTCGCTGTCGCTATTTCTATCGTTCCAAACGAGAACCACTTTGCCGTTGGATTTCAGAATTCGTTTGCATTCGTGTTTGAACGCAACTCTGTCGAACCAATGGAATGCCTGAGCAACGGTTACGAGGTCAACTGAACAATCGGGGAGTGAAGTATTCTCTGCGGTTGCGTTGATAGAAGTGATATTCGCAATCGTTTTGTACTTTTCTTCTGCCTTGATGCGCATATCGTCGTTTGGCTCAACAGCAAACACCGAATTTGTAAATTTATATAACGCAATTGTAAATATGCCTGTTCCCGAACCGATATCTGCTGCAACCGTATTTTTGTCTATAACTCCTTCAGCTAAAAGGTAACTGAATAGCGCATCGGGATAGTTCGGTCTTGCTTTTGAATATACTGTTCCTTTTGAATCAAACTTGTTTGTGTTCATTGTTTTGTCCTATAATAGATTTTCGTCTTTCATTTTAGCAAGAGAACGGTCGATTGATTCTTCAAGCTCTGTTTCGACGTTGTAATATACTGCGAGTTGTACAAGCGCATTAATTGCTTGTTTTATTTCGTCCGCCAAGTGTTGTTTGGAGGGCTCTCCGTGTTTTAGTGATTTGATACCGCTTTTTTCAAAGTGATTCACTTCGCTTGCGACTTCACCGCATTCCTCAAGAACTCTTGTTGTTATTTGATAAGGGTTGTTTCCGTTAGGAAAGCGATTTGTATATCCTTTGGCTAATAGGTATAACTTTTCCATTACTTTAACTCCTAATTCAAATAATTATATTATCAGATTTTGCTCTTCTATAAAGTGTTCTTGATGCGAGTGAAGTTATATATACAAAGGTTTTTCCGTTTTCCTCCGTGTCAAAGAAGATGGAC
>CALCTE010000103.1 GCA_937893885.1 uncultured Clostridia bacterium
GCTATACGTGACCCGCTCTCAGGACGTTCATACGTTTACCAGGCTATGCGTGTAACAGGTGCTGCAAACCCTCTCGTACCTGTTGAAGATTCAATAAAGGGTAAACTTCCGCAGAGAAAGATAGTAGTTGGTGCTGCTAACGGTTACAGCTCATACGGTAACCAGATAGGACTTGCTACGGGTATCGTCGATGAGCTTTATCACGACGGTTATGCCGCAAAGCGTATGGAGATAGGCGCGGTCATCGCCGCAGCTCCCGCAGAAAACGTAAGAAGAGAATGCCCTGCACCTGACGACGTTGTAATACTTCTCGGCGGCAGAACGGGAAGAGACGGTTGCGGCGGTGCAACGGGCTCTTCGAAATCTCATACGCTTGATTCGCTTGAAACTTGCGGAGCAGAGGTACAAAAGGGTAATGCACCCGAGGAAAGAAAGCTTCAAAGACTTTTCAGAAATAAAGAAGCAAGCCGTATGATTAAGCGTTGCAACGACTTCGGTGCGGGCGGCGTTTCCGTAGCTATAGGTGAGCTTGCCGACGGACTTTCCATCGACCTTAACGCAGTTCCCAAAAAATATGAAGGCCTTGACGGAACGGAGCTTGCCATTTCCGAGTCCCAAGAGAGAATGGCAGTCGTAGTTGCACCTGAGGACGTAGAAAGATTTAAAGAGCTTGCGCTTGGCGAAAACCTTGAAGCAACGGTTGTCGCAAAGGTTAAGGCTGAGCCTCGCCTTACGATGACCTGGAACGGCAAAACGATAGTTAACCTTTCAAGAGAATTTCTTAATTCAAACGGTGCAGAAAAGCATATAGATATCGCTCCCGCAAAATATGAGAGCTACGATAAAGCCGAAGTGACAAACTTCAAGAACGAGTACGAAAAGCTTGCAGGCGATCTTAATATCTGCTCAAGACGCGGACTTTCCGAGAGATTTGACTCCACCATTGGTGCAGGTACAGTGCTTATGCCCTTTGGCGGTAAGCATCAGAAGACGCCTATTCAGGCGATGGTACATAAGATATCACTTGAAAGCGGCGATACGGACGATTGCTCACTTATGGCTTGGGGATATAACCCCTTCATCGCAGAGAAGAGCCCCTATCACAGCGCATATCTTGCAGTTGTTGAATCGGTAGCAAAGCTCGTAGCGACAGGTGCAAAGTTCGAGGACGTATATCTTACGTTCCAAGAGTATTTTGAGCGTCCCGGTAAAGATCCTGCACGTTGGGGCAAGCCCCTTGCGGCACTTCTCGGTGCTTTTAAGGCACAGATGGAACTTAAAATCGCTGCTATCGGCGGTAAGGACTCAATGAGCGGCAGCTTCGAAAAGCTCGACGTACCTCCGACACTCGTATCTTTCGCCGTAACGACTGATAAGATTAAAAATATTAAGTCTCCCGAGTTCAAGACTGCTGGAAATAAGGTTTACCGCATCGCGCCCAAATACGACGAAAACGGACTTCCCGAAACGGCTTCGCTTCTTGAGGTATTCGATAAGGTAAATGCGCTTCTTTGCTCGGGCAAGGCAGTATCTGCATACACTCTCGGTATGGGAGGCATTGCGGAAGCCGTGCTCAAGATGTGCATAGGTAACGGCTACGGCTTTAAGTATGCAGACATGGCGCTTTCCGACATCTTTGCTTACGGCTACGGCTCCTTCATCGTTGAAGCGACAGAAGAACTTTCCGAAGAGCTCGTAGGTGAAGTTACTGCAGAAAAAGAAATCAGCTACGGTGCTGAAAAGCTTTGCCTTTGCTCCCTTGAAAAGCTTTATGAGGATAAGCTTGAAAAAGTATATCCGATGAATGCAAAGACGGAAGCAAAGACTGTAACGAACTATAGCTTCGAAGCAAAAGAAAATCGCTCTGCTTCTATAAAGGTTGCTCGTCCCGAGGTGCTTATTCCCGTATTCCCCGGCACGAACTGCGAGTATGACAGCGCAAAGGCAGTCGAAGAAGCAGGTGCAAAGGCGAAGATATTCGTTATCAATAACTTAACGTCTGACGGCATCGCAAGAAGCATTGAGGATTTCGCAAATGAAGTTGCACACTCGCAGATCATTTTCGTTCCCGGCGGATTTTCGGGCGGTGACGAACCCGACGGAAGCGGTAAGTTTATAACTGCATTCTTCAGAAACCCCGCCGTCAAGGACGAGGTTACAAGACTTCTTGAGCAAAGAGACGGACTTATGTGCGGTATCTGTAACGGCTTCCAGGCACTCGTTAAGCTTGGACTCGTTCCTTACGGAAAGATAATAGACACTGACGAGCATTGTCCCACGCTTACGTTCAATACTATCGGACGCCACCAGAGCAAGATCGTAAGAACGAGAATTGCAAGCAATAATTCTCCTTGGCTTTCGCTCGTAAACGTCGGCGACGTATATAACGTGCCCATCTCTCACGGCGAGGGAAGATTTATCGCAGAGGAAAGCGTACTAAAGAGCCTTGCGGAAAACGGACAGATCATAACCCAATACGTTGACCTTGAAAACAATGCAAGTACGGATATTCAGTATAATCCCAACAACTCTATGGAAGCTATTGAGGGAATTTGTTCACCCGACGGCAGAGTTATAGGTAAAATGGGACATTCCGAGCGAATCGGAAGCGGACTTTACAAGAACGTACCCGGTGATTACGATATGAAGATCTTTAAGTCTGCGGTTAAATACTTCAAATAAAATTTCGGAGGTACACGATGGCATATCTTTCAGATATTGAGATAGCGCAACAATGCAAGCCCGAGCATATTCTTGAAATTGCAAAAAGAGCCAACGTAGACGAAAAATATATCGAGCAGTACGGAAAGTATAAAGCGAAAGTAGACCTTTCGCTTCTTTCCGAAAGTAAAGCACCCGACGGAAAGCTCATTCTCGTCACTGCTATTACTCCCACTCCCGCGGGAGAGGGAAAGACTACGACGACCATCGGACTTGCCGACGGTCTTCGCAGAATCGGCAAGAACGTCACAGTTGCACTTCGCGAGCCTTCTCTTGGCCCCGTATTCGGTGTCAAAGGCGGCGCTGCGGGCGGCGGATACGCCCAAGTCGTACCTATGGAGGATATAAACCTTCACTTTACGGGTGACTTCCATGCGATAGGTGCGGCAAACAATCTGCTTGCGGCTATGCTCGATAACCATATCCAGCAGGGCAACGCCCTCGGAATTGACCCCAGAAGGATAACTTGGAAGAGATGCGTCGATATGAACGACCGTCAGCTTCGTTTCGTTATCGACGGAATGGGCGGTAAGGCAAACGGTACACCGCGAGAAGACGGCTTCGATATAACTGTCGCAAGTGAGATAATGGCAGTTTTGTGCCTTGCAAACTCCATTACGGACTTAAAGGAGAGACTTGCAAGAATAATCGTGGGTTACACATACGCCGATACACCCGTTACTTGCGGCGACTTAAAGGCACAGGGTGCTATGACGGCACTTCTTAAAGATGCCATAAAGCCTAACCTCGTTCAGACACTTGAGGGAACTCCCGCATTTGTACACGGCGGTCCCTTTGCGAATATTGCGCACGGCTGTAACTCTGTTATCGCAACGAAGCTTGCACTCAAGATGGGTGACTACACCGTAACGGAAGCAGGATTCGGTGCCGACCTCGGTGCTGAAAAGTTTCTTGATATCAAGTGCCGTATGGCAGGACTTACACCCGATGCGGTAGTAGTTGTCGCTACCATAAGAGCACTTAAAATGCACGGCGGACTTGCAAAGACGGAGCTTGGAAGCGAGGATATTGCGGCTCTTGAAAGAGGTATCCCGAACTTACTTCGTCACGTTTCGAATATCAAAAACGTGTATAAGCTTCCATGCGTTGTAGCCGTAAACAGATTCCCCACGGATACGGACAAAGAGGTTGAGTTTATCATTGACAAGTGCAAGGAGCTTGGCGTAAACACCGTGCTTTCTACCGTATGGGCAGAGGGCGGTAAGGGCGGCGAGGCGCTTGCAAAGGAGATAGT
Source organism: uncultured Clostridia bacterium (assembly GCA_937893885.1). GTDB lineage: Bacteria > Bacillota > Clostridia > Oscillospirales > CAG-272 > CALCTE01. Next base: position 3,977 of record CALCTE010000103.1, read on the forward strand.
AAGACTTTGCGATGAAGAAAAGGGCGACTTCACGTTCTCGTATGAAAGTGAACTCGGACTCGAAGAAAAGATCAACGCCGTTGTAAAGAAGGTATACGGAGGAAAGGGTGCGGTTATCACTCCCGCCGCAAAGAAGCAGATACAGAAGCTTGAAAGCCTCGGATGCGGACAGATGCCCGTATGTATTGCTAAAACGCAGTATAGCTTTTCCGATGACCCCACGAAGCTCGGCGCTCCCGAGAATTTCGAAATAACCGTTAAAAATGTAAAGGTCTCCGCCGGAGCAGGCTTTGTAGTCGTACTCACGGGCGATATAATGACGATGCCCGGACTTCCCAAAGTTCCCGCCGCAGAGAAGATAGATGTAGACGAAAACGGCAAAATAACGGGACTGTTTTAAAGAATACCATATATAAAGAGAGACGGCGTGCGCCGTCTTTCTTTTTTCTCAAAAATGTCACATACCCTCTTTTAATTTCTTAAAATGTATGGTATAATAATATACTAAGAATTTTTCACCAAATGCGTTGGGAGGCTTAATCTATGAAAGAATTATTTTTTCCTTACGGACAAACAAAACTTGGCTATAAATTCAAAGATGATGAGCTTATAGGTGTGCTCACTTCGTCTATTGAGGAGTATGTGCCCGAATGTGACGGTAAAGAGCTTGTAAAGAGAGCGCTTGCGGCGCCTATAGGCTCGGAAAGTCTTTCGGAGCTTTCGGTTGGGAAGAAAAACGTCGTCATAATCGCAAGCGACCATACGCGTCCCGTGCCGAGTAAGATAATAATTCCGGAGATGCTTTCGGAGATAAGAAAGGGAAATCCCGACGCGGATATAACCATACTTATCGCAACGGGTTGCCACAGAGGTACTACCGAAGAGGAGCTTATAAATAAATTCGGTAAAGAGATAGTTGAAAGCGAGAAGATATACGTTCACGACTGCGATGAGAGAGAAAAACTTATTAACATAGGCACACTTCCCTCGGGTGCGGATTGCGAGATAAACAAAATCGCACTCGATGCAGACCTACTTGTATCCGAGGGCTTTATCGAGCCGCACTTTTTTGCGGGATATTCGGGTGGCAGAAAGAGCGTATTACCGGGAATTGCGGGACGAGCCACAGTGCTTGGTAACCATTGTTCCGAATTTATAGCAGATGAGCATTCAAGAACGGGCATTTTGGAAGATAACCCTATACATAAGGATATGATGTGGGCGGCAAAAAAGTCAAAGCTTGCGTTTATAGTCAACGTTGTGCTAAATGCGGAAAAAGAGCCCATATTTGCTGTCGCGGGTGATATGGAAAAAGCGCACAAAAAGGGAATTGATTTCATCTCATCGCTTTGCGCCGCAAAAGCAGTGCCCGCAGATATAGTAATCTCCACAAACGGCGGCTATCCGCTTGACCAAAACGTATATCAGGCGGTAAAGGGAATGACTGCGGCTGAAGCTACCGTAAAAGAGGGCGGAGTTATTATAATGCTCGCAAGGTCAAATGACGGTATGGGCGGAGAGCATTTTTATCATCAGCTTGCAGATGAGCCGGATATTAACAAAACTATGAAGCTGTTTTTGTCACGTTCACGTGCCGAGACCGTACCTGACCAATGGCAAACGCAGATACTTCTTCGAATAATGATGAAAGCAAGCATAATCTATGTTTCCGATTTGGAAAAAGAGCTTGTTTCAAAGCTTCATATGACACCTGCAAGCTCACTTGATGAAGCTGTTACCATAGCGAAGGAAATGATAGGTAAAGAAAATCCCACGATAACAGCTATCCCCGATGGCGTATCTGTTGTAGTGATTTAGTACAAACTATACATATTTAGAAAGGAGTGAGAACGTGCCGGATAAGTTTATTTTACATTCAAATTACAAACCCACGGGCGATCAGCCCGAGGCTATCGAAAAGCTTGCAAACGGCTTCATACACGGCGTAAAGGAGCAGACGCTTCTCGGTGTAACGGGTTCGGGCAAGACTTTTACAATGGCGAATATTATAG
>CALCTE010000104.1 GCA_937893885.1 uncultured Clostridia bacterium
CCTTGATTACGAATAGTATTACTTAAAGCATAACATAAAAGATTAGAGCCATATACAAATTTCAATATATTATCTTCGGAAGTTTTCTTTAGATAGTCATGTACATAATCAAATAAAATTTTAATTGCAAAGGTTATTAAAGCAAACAAAAGAACTTTGTAAACGGACTTAAATAGCACCGTTTTTCGCGACTTTAAGAAGGAAAAGTCTAACTTATCTTTCAGTTGCATTAAAACCAAGGTTTTTAATCCCTTAAAATAAGAGTTCATAGCCTACTTCCCTTTATTTCGCTTCGTCACTAATTACGCTCATATAAAATTCTTCAAGCGTACTTTCTTTTTCTATTTCTTCTACTGACTTGCAAACTTTTACGTCGCCCTTTTTGATAATTGCAATTCTATCACAAATCTTTTCAACAACGTCTATAATATGGCTTGAGAAGAATACGATATTCCCCTTTTTAGCGTGGTCTTTCATACATTCTTTTACTTGGAAAATACTGTTAGGGTCAAGACCGGTTAAAGGTTCATCTAGTATCCATACTTTAGGATTGTGTACAAGCGCTGCCATTATTGTTATCTTTTGTTTCATACCGTGCGAATACGTTTTCATTTGGTTGTCAAACGAGCCTTTAAGTTCAAATCTTTCCACCAAATCTTCTATTACGGCGTTTCTATCTTCTATCGTTACGTCGTAAAGATCTGCTATATAGTTAATGTATTCTCTACCCGTTAACTTTTCGTATAATGCGTAATGGTCGGGCACGAAACCTATTTGTCTTTTTGCCTCGATTGATTGCGTTTCCACGTCATATCCACAAACTAAAATTTGACCGTCGGTTATGGGTTGAATACCTACAATACTCTTTATTATAGTAGATTTACCTGCACCGTTAGGTCCTAAAAAGCCGAAAATTTCACCGCCTTTTACTTCTAGGTTGGCGTTCAAAACGGAATAAACTTTGCTTCCGCTATATTTCTTTGAAAAATTGTTTAATATCAATTTATCTTTATTTTCCATATCTACAGGTTCTCCCATACTCCTTCCGTTTAATTTTTGTTCTAACGCATATTTTTCTAATCTTAACTTTAAGTTTCTTCGCTTTATATCAGCAAACGATTCTGCAATATCAAAGCCTTGAACGTACACAAACCACATCGCAAGCGCAATAAAGTTATATACGATGAAGAACAACACTTGATATACTGGATAGAAGGTAAGCGTTATTTTACCAACGGGTACTTTTAGAGTTATTAGTAATAGATTTTCCGCCCATTTACCGAGTTTATCTGCAACGAAATTACTGTTTATAAAGAAGAAGTCCGTCTTATCGCTTGCAAGTCCCGCTTCAAACATACCGGTAAACACCGCGTTTAATATTAAAACTAAAATAAAATATCCCGCAAAGCCCATCATCGAATAGGTAAACTCTTTAAATTTAGGCTTCTTGAACATTCCGAGCGTTATAAAGAGTATGGGCATAAAGAACGCAATGTAGTGGTTTACGTAGAAAAGCACGAGTTTTGTGCTAAACATATTCGTTACTGCTTCGTAATTTGGCATAAACATTGCAAAGAACGCGCCGATTACGTTGATAAAGTAGGTAAAGTAATAAAACCTTTTCATATTGAAAATCAATATGATAGGCATTAAATACATTGCGGTATTACAAAGGTGTAAGGGCCACTTAACGGGATCTAAAAAGAGTTCAAATCTTCTTTCTACGGAGAAAGTTATAAGCGTGCCGATACAGATAAATAATAATAAAAATGGTGGGCGCAATAGGGCTCGAACCTATGACCTCCTGCTTGTAAGGCAGATGCTCTCCCAGCTGAGCTATGCTCCCGTCTGTCTTTGAGGCGTTTCCCTCAGCGACGTGGTTGATTATACATCATTTATTCTGTTTTGTCAAGAACTTTTTTCAAGTTTTTTAAACTTTTTTCGAGTTCCTGTTTTTCTGAGCGATGTGCTCTCAACTCCACCGATTATAGCAGACTTTTCCGATTTGTCAAGCGTTTTTTAACAGCTTCTGAATATCCTCCGGTGTGAACTCATAAACCTCGTCACAGAACTGGCATTCCACCGGGAAGCTCTTTCCTTCTGCTGCGATTTCCTCCAGTTCCTTCCGGCCCAGGCTGATGAGGGCACTCTCCACCCGGTCGCGGGTGCAGTAGCACTTGTATGTCACTTCCTGGGGTTCAAAGAACAGCACACCCAGATCGCCGCAGACCTGGCCCAGAATGTCCTCCGGGGTCATGCCGGCTTCCAGCATATTGGTCACTGCCCCGGCCCGCTGAATACCGGCCTCCAGCTTGTCGATG
>CALCTE010000105.1 GCA_937893885.1 uncultured Clostridia bacterium
TCCAGTCACTCAGACCATAAAATGCAGATCGACTTTTGTCGGTATGCATTTTTTATTTTGCGTTATTCGGCTTGAACAAGCGGTCATTCTATTTCTCAAGGCGCCAGCTTAATTATATTGACTTATAAAAAGCATTTTGATATAATAAAAACAAATAAATTTGAAATTTCAAAGCACAGAAGAAAGGAGTTTTTATGAATAAATTTTTATCTGTCTTTCTCTGTCTTTTCATGCTTTTGACGTTGTTTGGCTGTAATCCGCCAACGACAACGACATACGAGCAGCAACCGCCAAAGACATACGAGGAGCAGAAGGCATTGTACGGTGATATCATATCCCGGTACACCGCTCTTCTCACCGCTAAACATAACGGCGAGCAACTGTCCGCTCCAAACAGCGATAATATGGATGCGAGGGAAATCGCTATCGCCGAGGCTCTCTATGGCATCGTAGATGCTTGCAAAGAAGCAAAAGCCGCCGAAGAATTGGGCTATGGCTACAAGGACCTTGACGGCAATGGCACCCCTGAACTTATTATTTTAAGCAAATATGCCAGCATTCGAGCAATCTTTACCATTTCAGATAACACGCCAATTTTGCTTGAAGCTAACTATGGTACGGGCAGTTTTTTTGTGTTTGCACCCAAAAACCGCTTTATATTGATGCGAAAAACCGTCACTGATCATATAGAAGAAGGGATCGTCTACACATGCCACGTGGATGGAGACAAAATGATATACGATGATGTTTCCGGTAAGGTTTATGATCAGAAAAAAAAGGAAACCCTTGATCTCTTCCGCATCGTAGACGGCAAACGCACGCCCATTGATGAAAATACTTTCCGCGCGTTGAATCGGGAATATCAAAAAGCTTCTCAGCCGGGTTACGAGGAAGTATCTAAATTGGAAGCACCACGTATTCATTTTCCCCTCGCAGACAGAGTCATAGACTCGAATTTGCCCGTGGCCGATTTTTCCGACTACGCCACTATACGCAAAACATATCTCGCGATCTCTACCTGCCTTGAGGAATTCAAATCATTAGAATGGATAGAGGGCAAGTACGATAGTCTTTTCTCTTTCCCGAGTGACCGTTCTTTTGAATACTACACTCGACTTCTGTACACCGCGTATCATAGTGACGACCGCATGGGCTATGACGAAATCGACCTTAATGGTGACGGGTTGGATGAGCTTGTGCTTATGAATGAGGATTACCGTATCAAAGCCATTTTCACGCAAAAAGACGGAGTTCCTATGCTACTGGATACATTTGTGTTCTCGTACCACACCTGTTGGTTGGATGACGAGGGGCTTATCCACGTAGACCGTGAAAGCTACGATGAATTGGAGTACAGTTTGTACGAATTTACAAAAAGCGGCGAATATAATCTTCTTTATTCAGTTCTCGTCGATAACTACTGTCGATACCTGACGAAAGACGGCAAGATTGAGCCGATCACCTCTGAGGCGTCGATGGAATTATATTATGACGACTACTGCCGCTATTCGGAGCCCTTTTCGCCAAACGAACATACCAGAAACGTGTCTAATCTGACATATACAGCTCTTACCGAAGCAACGGAGGATATGATAAAGGTCGCTGCTGACAAAACTTGGCACAAGTATGCCAATCTGGAGAAAACAACAGGCAAAGATTTTGCGCGTAGCAACATCTATGTGTCGTTTGAAAACGCAACTGACACTCAAATGGATATGGGTGTCAAATATACATTTACCTTTAGCTATCCTGACTCCAACAAGGACTATTATCTTTTAGACGACACCACCGAGTCATTACTTAAAATCACCGTCCGTGCAGAAAACGAAGTGTTCGTCTTTGAGGAACACGGAGTAAAAGGAAAAGTGGAATTTGGATATAAGTATCTATGGATCGTCATTGAGGAAAGCACAGATGAGCGTTTACCGAAGGGCAACCACTGTTACGAACAATACCCCGAAAAATATATTACTTGATCGGTCGGCGGTGCAGACAGCGAATAAAAACTGTCTGTACTGCCAAATTTCTTTATTTAGGTCACAATGACAAGTTCTGTTATAAACAAATCTCGGAGGTTCAAATGAGCCTCCGAGATTTGTTATTCCGATATCTTTATAACTTCGTCGCAGTGATTTTTCACCTTCATCTGCGCAAAATATTTGTTTTCAAGCGGGATCCATTCATTAAAAAAGCGCTCGGCAAGAACTTGTGTATTTCGCTTCAAAATACGCTTTTTTTGGTATTCGGGGTCTATATCCAAAAATACCGCAAGGTCGTAGTACTTACCGAATGCACAGTGCATCGAATATACGCCCTCGATGACGGTGAGCTTTTTTGGCGTGACGCTTATCACGTCGCCTATACTCTGCTTTCCGCAGTCAAAAGGTCTGTAGCGCACAGTTTCGTTTTTCCTTAACGAGCGTACCACCTCTTCCTCAAAACGCTCTCTGTCGAGATTTCCGCCTACCTCGGCAAAGCGCTCCGGGGTGCGCTGTTCGGGGCGCAAAAAGAAATCGTCCGTATGGAATACGTTACAGTCATATACCTCTTTTAGTATGCTCGCAAGCGTGGATTTGCCACTTGCACTGCCGCCCTCTATCGCAAGCGTGAGCGTTTCTTTTTCGGATAGTCTGTCTATTGCGGTAAAGAGGGGCAAAAAGTCAGCGTATCTTTTTGCGACCACGCGGTATGAAGGGTGATAATCCTCTCTAAACTCGTCCGAATGATGTATAGGTGGATAGTCTTGTGCTCGCCATTCATCAAGGCTTTTGTTAAATGATTTACTGTCAAAGGGCAATTTGTCGTCTCTTACAAGCTCTTTTGCGACTTCAAGCTTTTTTATGAGCAACTCTTTGCCGTTTTCTTCCCTTTTAGCCGAAAGACAAAACAGCCTTGAAAGCGTTTCGGGCTTCAGTCCCTCGTCTATACACGAAAGAAAAATACGGCAATACTGTCCGTCAAGAGCTTCCGTAATAGGTGATTTCTTTTTTGAACTCTTCTCATATTCGCGCTTTATATGTTCCAGTGCCGTGCTTTCGTCTGTCAAAAGATGCTCACAGCCGAAGACACTTTGAAATATATATTTAAAAACGTCTTGCTCTTGGAGTTTGGGATAGGTATTGCAATGATTCAAAAGAAGCTCTGCTGTCCTTTCAGTTTGATTTGTCATCATAATTTCTCCGATTTCAAAATTTTCGGGTTATCAACAAGCATAACGAGAAGCGGTACTAAAACTATCTGAACGATAATTCCCGGTACGGCGTTTGTCACCGCGCCCGCGATAAACGCCGCAAATGTAAAGCTTCCGCCGCCGATACCGACGCATATAGCCATAGCAACTCCCCAAACGATACGTCCCGCGAGCATCGCGATGAGCAATGACGGGTAGATATACGGCTTCTTGTGAGAAAATAGCTTATACATAAGTCCGCATATAGCACCGTACGTTGCAAGCTCAAACGCCATACAAACGGCAGTCGGAAACATAGG
>CALCTE010000106.1 GCA_937893885.1 uncultured Clostridia bacterium
ATTTCAGATTCTAGAATATTTTGTACTTCTAAAGATGCTAAATCTTTTTTCTTAGCTTCTACTAAAGCATCAATACCATAAAGAGCAACTCTTCTGTAGTCACCGATAATTCTTCCTCTGCCGTAAGCATCGGGAAGTCCCGTTATAACGTGGCATTTTCTTGCAAGTCGCATCTCGTCCGTATATGCGCGGAAAACGCCGTCGTTATGCGTGGTGCGATAGCGGAATTCCGTTTCTATCTGCTCGCTTAACTTATAACCGTAAGCTTCGCAAGCTTGACGAACCATTCGCATGCCGCCGAATGGATTGACGCCTCTTTTTAAGGGGCGGTTTGTCTGCATACCGACGATAAGCTCGTTTTCCTTATCAATATAACCGGGTGAATAGCTCGTAAGTGAAGAAACGGTTGCTGTATCGACGTCAAGCACGCCGCCGTACTGACGTTCAAGCTTGAAAAGTGCGTTTATCTTATCCATAAGCGAATTCGTACGCTCGGTCGCACCGCAAAGGAAGCTTGCATCTCCGCAGTACTCTTTATAATTGCACTGAATAAAATCACGGACGTTTATTTCGTCTTGCCATATACCTTTTTTAAATCCGTTCCAATTTTTATGTTCCATAGCTTACCACCCCGGATAAAAGTCATTAAAGGGCAACTCGGTTTTTAATATAAACCAAGTCGCCCGAGTACACCTTTATTCTAACCTATAAATCGAATTTTGTCAACTATAAATGAGCGTTTTATAAAAAATCGGCGCAGTGCTTTAAAAGGCACCGCGCCGCCGTGAGTTTTTTGTATGTATTTAAGACTTTAACTTGTAAACTCTATTCTTATTGCCGCCTTCAGCCACAACTGTTCCTTCTGCAACCATTTCTGTAAGCAAACGGCGTGCCCGCACATCGTTTACACCGATAAGTTCGGCAATCTCTGTGTTTTTAGCGGCGATTTTCTCGGTTAAATAGGCAATAACGGCTTGTTTTTGAATTTGAGATTTTGTTTTCGTTGTTTTATCGTTACTTTTTATGGCTGTTTCATTATTGTTGCTTTTGCCGATGGGCAGCGATAAAGTGATCCTGTCGGGTTTAAAACTTTCATTGATAACGGGCGCAGACCAACCTTGCTTTTTCCAAACGCTGAAAATGTTCATAATACCGCTACCTGCCCTTTTACCTATGTCGATGAGATTGAACATTTTGATAAGCGAGCTGTTACGGGGATCGGAAACACCGCCGCTTTTTGCCGATTCCACGTCAATACGGAAACCGCCGGGATTGGAAAACGTAATAAGGTCATTTTTCTTGATAACGACGACACCTTGCCTGCCGTAATAGTCGGCGTTTACGAGGCAGTTGGCGAGGGCTTCTTTAAGTGCTTTGTGTACGGGAGAGGTGTTAGTTCGGTCACCGCTTTCGGACTTGGGCGGGATTTTAATATCCTGTATGATCTTGTCATAAACGCGGAAATAGAAATCGTAAATATTTCCGCTCCAATCGCCCGACGATGATACTATGCGGTCGGTTTGACGGGAGTCTTTATCAAGCCGCTCTTGATAGTCAAGGAAATACGCGGGAAACACTTTTACGATCTCGTATTCGTAGCCAAACATCAAAAGTCCCGCTAAGGTGGGGTGCATCTTTCCGTCATCTGATCTTCCGACTGCACCGAGTTTGTAAAGAAATTCTACGTCCTCAAGACGTTCCCATACGTGTCCGGGACGGCAAGTCTTCATGCGTGTACGGTAACGCTTCAAGCTGTCGTAATCGAAGACATCAAGCCCCATATTTTCAAGCACGAGCATATCCTGCGTCTTGATTGCCGCATCACGCATCATCGCCCACACATCTTCCTTAGCGCACCTATAGTCGCCTTCGCCGCTACGCCGATAGCTTCCCGAGATAGGATTGCCGTCGATATACACGGGTTTGTCGCTACGCTGTGCGCGGGGCACTCGAATAGCCACAATGCGCTTACCGTCGATGTTCTCAATGCTCACGTCATTATCGGAAAGGATATTGGCGCTCACCTTATTTTTATTATTGACGATATCCCAAAATTCCTTTATCAGCCTTTCGGGATCGGGAAGATCAACGGGGTGCAGAGATTTATCGGCGTGCTCCTCAACACCGAGCAAAATGATACCGCCGAGAGTATTGGCGAAAGCAGAATACGTTTCCCAGATGCTAAGTGGCAGACCGCCAAGCGCCTTTTTCGCTTCAATGCGATTATTCTCTTTGTATTTTTCTACGTTGGTGAAATCAATCATAGTCAAGACCTCCCAATTTACCGTTTATATTATACCACATAATACGCGGGAAATCAACTTAATGATATAAAATCAGCGCAGTGCCTTTTTAAAGCACTGCGCTGAAACTCTTGATTTTTCGTTATGATTATTCAGCTTTATCCTTGGGTAAAATTGCGTTTACGATGATACCGAGGATAAGAGCGCAAGCAATAGCGGTTATCTGTATTCCGCCGAAGCTTACCGTAAGACCGCCGATGCCCGCGATGAGAATAACTGCGGCAACGAAGAGGTTTCTGTTTTTGCCGAGGTCGACCTTTTGGAGCATCTTAAGACCGCTTACTGCGATAAAGCCGTAGAGCGTTATGCACACACCTCCCATCACGCAGTTGGGTATGCTTGCAAGGAAGGTTACAAAGGGATCGAAGAAGGATATCGCTATTGCCATAAACGCCGTCGTAAGAATGGTCACAACGGAAGCGTTACCCGTGATTGCAACACAGCCTACGCTTTCGCCGTAGGTGGTGTTGGGGCAACCGCCGAAGAACGCACCTGCCATAGAGCCGATACCGTCGCCGAGAAGCGTTCTGTGAAGGCCGGGCTCTTCAAGAAGCTCTGCGCCGATAATGGTGGAGAGGTTCTTGTGGTCTGCAATGTGCTCTGCAAAAACTACGAAAGCAACGGGTGCGTAAGCTACTGCAACAGTCGCGATAAACTTCGCGTCAACCTGCTTTACGCCTTCTGCAAGGTGAGTGAAGGTGAATTCGGGAACGGAGAAGATTGAAAGTTCTTTAAATACGGAGAAGTCGATAACCTGCAAAGAAACGTTGTTTGTCATTATACCAATCACGGTGAAGATCGACGCTACGGCGTATCCTGCGAAGATACCGATGATGAAGGGAATGAGCTTTGCCATTTTCTTACCGTATACGGAGCAGATAATTACCGTAAAGAGCGTTACAAGACCGCAAACGAGAGCAACGTAGGGACTGCAGCCCGATATTTTCCCTACCTTGAGATCGCCTACTGCGTTTCCCGCAAGAGAAAGACCGATTATTGCAACCGTCGGGCCGATTACGACTGCGGGCATAATTGCGTTTATCCACTTAACACCGGCGATTTTAACTATTACCGCGATTATAACGTAAACAAGTCCTGCGATAGCCGCACCGATGATGATACCGACGTAGCCTGCAGCAGCGGAAGCCGCGCCTGCAAACGCCGCTATCATTGAGCCGATGAAAGCGAAGGATGAGCCCAAAAATACGGGGCTTTTAAACTTCGTGAAAAGAAGGTAAACGAGTGTTCCTACGCCCGCACCGAAAAGTGCTGCGGAAGGGGACATTTGAGCGCCGGGGTTTGCCGCCCAAAATACCGCGAGGTCTTCGGACGAGTTGATTATCGCAGGAACTGCGATGGTAGCTGCGAGAATTGCAAGGAGCTGTTGGAATGCAAAAACGATGAGCTTGCCGAAGCTCGGTTTGTCTTTGACATTGTAAGCGAGATTCATACTTTCCTCCAAATTGATATGTTTTTGAAGAATCGGCAAATATCACCAAAGGCGCATTCCCGATTCTTGTAGAAATTATAGCACTAAAGCACATAATTGTAAAGAGCTTTTTGAAAAAATATGTCAAAAATGCTCAAAATCCGGAGAAATGTATTACGTCATTACGCAAACATCTTTTTAACTTTTAGGGGTGGACAAGCGTAAAAAAAGGGTATATAATAAAATTAAGAAATATTTTTGAAAAGAGAGAGGGAAAAATGAAAAGTATAAGAGCCATATCAGTATTTCTTGCAATAACTGTTTTAGCGGGTTGCGTTTGTGTTTTCAGCGTAAGTGGTGCAGAGGAATTAAATTTCGGCAGAATGAAGCTTGCCGAGATGGAAAGAGCAGAGGACTATCTCGGTGTATACGACGCCATATATGAAGCGGTAGAAAACGTAGAAGACAGAGTGAGCCTTGAGGAATTTAATGTAAGCGGCGACGAGTTCGATATGATATATGAGCTTTACAGAAATGATGCGGGCGAGCATTATTACGGCAGATGCGGCAGCACGTCTTCATACGGCGGCGATGACTGTATTTTGTCGGCAGAATTTGTTTATGAGGGCGGCCCGTACAACGAGGACGCTTACGATGAGGCGGTTGCAGAATACGCATCTTTAGCAAACGGCGCAACGAGTGAATACGAAAAAGCGCTTATTTTGCACGATGCCCTCGTAGAGAGCGTGTTTTATCAAGAAGCGTCAAATGCGCACGGCTCTTACGGTGCGCTTGTCGAAGGCGTGGCGGTCTGCGAAGGATACGCCGAGGCGTATCAGGTGCTCCTTGAGAAAGTCGGCATTATGTCGTACGTCGTTCGCGGCACGGGCGGCGGTGAAAGACACGCTTGGAACCTCGTAAGGCTCGACGGGAAGTATTACTATACCGACGTCACTTGGGACGATGCGGGCACGGGAACCGAAAAACCGATATTTTATGCATATTTCAATATGCCCGAAAAATATTTCGGCGACCACACAGCAGATGACACATACGGAATTTTGCCCGAGTGCGTTGACGTGGATATGATGTATGAAGACCTTGCACTTATCAAGGATTTTACTGTTGAGAACGTAGCCGGTGCTTTCAAGAGCGTTTGCGGCCAAGCGGTTGCGAGAATATACGAAATTAATTATGAAAACGACGGGGAAATAAAGTTTTTTGAATGGTTGTCACAAGGCAATAATCTCAATGAACTTGCGGCGGAGCTTGACTTATACGGAACGATAAGCACTATGATATGCGGCGCAGAGATCTATATCAAGATAGACGCCGTTATGCCGGAACACGTATACGATGACCCATGTGATGCGGACTGCAATATTTGCGGACGTGAAAGATACGTTTCGCACAGATACGGACTCGTTTGGTGTTCGGGAGGCGGAAGACATTGGCACGAATGTGTGATTTGCGGTGCTCATGCAGATGAATCTCCCCATATTTCGTCGGGAAGTACATGCAGTGCTTGCGGTGAAAGCATTACGATACAAAAAGGTGACGTCGACGGAAAAGATGGCTTGTCCGCAGACGACGCTATTTACCTCTTATATAGAATCTTCTTCGGGGAGAGTCAATACCCCGTAAACCAAGCCTGTGACTTTGACGGAAACAGCAAATTGGAAGCAGACGACGCGATATATCTTTTATACCGAGTATTCTTCGGAGAAAGCACTTATCCTTTGCATTAAATAAAAAGGAGCAAATAAATGAAAAAATTCCTCTCGTTCGTTCTGGCGATATGTCTTATTACGGCGCTCGTACCGTTTTCCTTTGCGGTAAGTGCCGAGATTGAAGAGTGGTATTTCAACTACGAAGTAAATAACGGTGAGGCTGAAATCTACAGTGTTTATTGGGAAATAAGCGGCGACGTTGCCGTTCCTTTGACTCTTGGCGGTTATCCCGTTACGTCTATATACGATTCCGCATTTTCGAGTTGTACGCAGCTTACGAGCATAACCATACCCGAAAGCGTTACTTATATCGGCTACAACGCATTCGGCGATTGCTATAATTTGACAGATGTGTACTTTGAAAATACGGAGATCTGGCATACGCCTTATAAGATAATTCCGTCATCGGAGCTTTCAAATTCGAAGACTGCCGCTGAATATTTGACGGATACGTACCGCATTTATGATTGGGAGTGTGTGGAGTCCATAGATTACTATACCTATGATATAAACGGCGGAGTCGCCATCATAACCGAGGTAAACAGATTGATAAGCGGAGAGGTGACTGTTCCTGCCGAACTTGACGGATATCCCGTTACTGCTATTGATAATTATGCGTTTTACTCTTGTGAGGAGCTTACGGGTGTAACCGTACCCGAGGGTGTAAAATATATAGGCGACCATGTATTTTATGCTTGTACGAATTTAGAGAGCGTATCTTTCTCAAGCAGCGTATTGTCTATAGGCGGTGAGGTGTTCAGCGGTTGTCAAAGCCTTGCCGAGATTACGGTAGACGAAAATAATTCCGTATACCACAGCGACGGCAACTGCCTTATCGAAACGGCAAGCAAAACGCTTATCGCGGGTTGCAAAACAAGTGTGATACCCTCCGACAAAAGCGTTACGGTAATCGGCGAATGCGCTTTTGATAAGTCCGGTATTGAAAGCGTGACCATTCCCGACGGTGTAACGCATATAGGCACACTTGCGTTTTACTATTGCGCGTCACTTTCGGATATAACGCTTCCCGACAGCGTAACTTATATAGGGGACAACGCATTCGATAATACGTTGTATTACCATGACGAAGAGAATTGGGAAGACGGAATACTGTATATAGATAGCCACTTGATAGAAGCGCACTACACCTTAACGGGCGCCTGCGTTATCAAAGACGGCACGAAAACGATAGCTGAAGCCGCATTTCAATATCGCGACGAAATAACGAGCGTGAGCGTTCCCGAAAGCGTAATGTCTATTTGCGAATATGCGTTTGCCGATTGTACGGGCCTTACAAGCGTGACCTTTGAAAAGGCTAAAGGCTGGAGTATTTACCATTGGAGTACCGGTGACGTTAAGCTTTCGTCTGACGAACTTGAAAACGCTCAAACGGCGGCACAGTATTTGGCAAGTACGTACAGTGACTGTGCTTGGACACGGAGCGAAGGCGGCGCGGGAGACTTAAACGGCGACGAGCAAGTAAGTGCGGACGACGCAATATACCTTTTGTATAGAATCTTCTTCGGAGAGGGTCAATACCCGGTAACCCAAAACTGCGACATTGACGGAAACGGCAAGTTGGAAGCAGACGACGCGATATATTTGCTTTATCACGTATTCTTCGGAGAAACGATGTATCCGCTTTATCCCGACGCACAAAACAACGGTTGGACGGGTAATTATTAATAAAAACAAAAAACACATTCTGAAATTAAATTTCGGAATGTGTTTTTAATTATCCGTGCAAAACCTAAGGCTTAAAGTTTCCCCTTCTCATTCCTTTCGCGAATTGCACCGTGAGGCACAGAGAAAAACTAAACGCAAACAGCGTCAGTATATATACGCCGCCCGAAATAAGCGGGCTTAAATTTATGCCGTACAAAAGTCTTGCGGCAAACGTAGCGACGTTTTCCGAAAGTGCGTACAGACGCGAGTCGGCAAGAGATAAGAGCGCGGCAGTTACCGCAAGGCGAAGCGTTGCCGCAGTAAAAAAGCCGATAAACGTTATCTTAAAATAAAGCTTGCGCCTTTCTTTTTCGGGCAGAGGCTTTTCAAGCGGCGGCTTTGCGGCTCTGTCGTTTTCCTCGCGCGCAAAAAAGCTTTTTGCAAGATATATCATCACAAGCTCCGAGAGGGACGAAAATATTAGAAATTCCGCACCCGTTTTGTCGGAAAAATCACCGATGATATTTGACGCGTCAAGATCCTTTGCGTAGACCGCCGTCAAAAATACGAGAAGCAGGGCTGTGCAGATGAGAATGATTACGGCGACTCTGCCCGAGGAAGAAATATTTTTGAGTGCAAGGTATACGCACAATAAAAGCGACGAGAGCAATATCATCGAAAAGGGTATATAGCCGAAATCGCCATTTTTTAAAAGCCCTGCGCCGCCATACACGCGCACCGATAGGGTGCATAAAGGAAAAAGCGACAGCAAAAATCCAAAAATGTTCGATTTGACGGTGGGAAGTATTACGATAAGACCGAGCAGTATGAGCTCGAAAAGTAATGCGAGCGCGGTAGCGGGAAGGGCGTAATTTCCCATTGTGAGTGCGTATTTCGTCGATGCGAAGCTTCCGTAAAGAAGAATAACGCATACCGCGAAAAGCTCGCTTCGGTTGAGCTTGTTTTCCATCTTATCTTTCCTTCTTTTATCCAGGATGAATATTCCAACTTCTCAATTCGTGAAACGTTCGTGTTTTCGCTTATTCGATCACCAGCGCGGCATCCTTGGCGATAACCGCATCATGCTGCGCCTTGCGCATTGCATTAAGCTTCTCCGCGAGGGCTGCGTCCTCGACCGCGAGGATCTGCGCAGCCAGCAGGGCCGCATTTGCGCTGCCGTCGATGGCCACGGTCGCCACGGGCATGCCTGCGGGCATCTGCACAGTGGAAAGCAGCGCGTCCAGGCCGTCCAGCGTGGAGGACTTGACCGGGATGCCGATCACCGGCAGGGTCGTCTGCGCAGCAAACGCACCCGCCAGGTGCGCAGCCTTGCCGGCCGCGCAAATCATCACGCCAAAACCGTTCTCCCGGGCGGATTTTGCGAAATTCGCAGC
>CALCTE010000107.1 GCA_937893885.1 uncultured Clostridia bacterium
ATCTCCGTCGTGATAGGTAGGCTCCATACTGTCACCGGAAACGGGAATAACGTAATCGGCTTCCTCTGCTTCGGAGCATTCCTTAACCAGTATTTGTTCGGGGATTTCATTGTCAAGAAAGTTACCCGTACCGGCAGAGGCAGGATAATTATAGAAATCCACCTTCAGCATACGAGTCTTCGACTTCTTTATAGCAAGCCTTACTCGCTTGTATTCGCTGTCAATCAAATAGTCAACTATCTCTTTACCGTGCTCGTCAAGGGCGCGATATTTTTGTAACGTGCCCCATTCGGTGGCAGTAGGACGCCCTGCCATGGACTTGCATCCGATCAACTCGTCAGCGGATACACCAAGCAGATCACAAAGACGTGCGAGCTTGTCGCAATCAGGACGACCGATACCTTTCTCCCAGTTATAAATGACTCTGCCCGAGCTCTCGCCAAGAGCGTCGGCAATGTCCTGCTGGGTCATGCCTTTTATATTACGGTACTTCTTTATTTGTTCGCCAATAAAGCTCATACGGATATACCTCCAAATTATATTACGGCTACATTTTACCATATAAAATTGTATTTGTCAAGAGAAAACTCCAAAAATATTATAGAAAAGTATTGACAACACAATATCGTTGTGTTATAATGTCAAATACCAAAGAAATTTGGAACAAGCAGTACATAAGCTTTCTTGATGATTCCACGGTGTAAAATTTTGTATGCAGTAGTCAAAGAAAAAGCGGAAACGGAAATGGGAGTTTGCGGAGATATGAGAAATTACCGACTTTCGATTAGAAAGCAGGTTAAAGCCGCGCCACTTTATGGCGTCGGCCTCTCACATCGGACGGCAGAGCCGACCGAATTTGCGAGATTTCGAGAGCTTTAGCGAGCTTTCAAGAGCTGTAGGGTTATGGGGCAAAGGTCACTTTTTCAGATCAAGGTCACTTTATTTCGGCTTCTATGCCACTTTTTGCGTAAAAACGGCGGTTTTGGGCGGTTTTCGCGCGTCTGATGAATGTCACTGACAGAAAGTATGAGGTAATATGCACAAATGGCAAAATCAAAAGAAAACACAACGGTAAATGAAAATGGGCGCATCAGGTTCGCCCTCTACACGGATGAATCCACGATGGATCTTGTTGACAAACACTACAAGAAAGACGGATGCGGATGCAAAAGTGAGTATATCACCAAGGCGATTCAGTACTATGCGGAGCTTCATTCGCTGGGGGATTGCTCCCATGTCGTCCCCGATATCATCACATCTACGCTCAAGGACATCACGAGAGAGAGCGATAACCGTCAAGGTTGGTTGCTCTTCAAGATCGCTGTTGAGTTGACGATCCTGCAAAATATCATCGCAGCCAACAGCAACATTGATGTGGCAACGCTCGAAAGAGTGCGAGGTGTCTGCGTCAACGAGGTCAAAAAGCTCAACGGCATTATCAGCTTTGATGAAGCCGTCAGATGGCAAAGCTGATTGTAGAATCGTATCAGGAAGGAAAAAATATGACTTGGAAAAAGTTTTGGAAGCGAGTTAACACTTTGCTTCACGATAACCGCACGGTACTTCGTGAGAGCGAGGACGTTGAGGATTGGGAAGAATATCAGCGCAAGCAGCGTGAGATAGAAGTGGAAAAGGTGAAGAAGGAGCGAGAAATCCTCGCTAC
>CALCTE010000108.1 GCA_937893885.1 uncultured Clostridia bacterium
CTGAATTTGACTGCCTTAGGGACCGGAAACAGTAGTTTTGATCTGGGCATCGGGGAGACAAACATCTCACTCCTCGGCAGCAAGGATGACTACACCATTAAGGCTGAAAAAGGTATTGGCAATATCACCATCGACGGAAAATCCGTATCTAACTTCGAAGGTCTTGGCGATGGAGAGAATAGAATCAACGTAAGCGGTGGAATTGGCTCCATCAATTTGGAGTTTAAGGAGGAACTGGAATAATGATACTGGAACTTAAAAATATAGAAAAATCCTTTGGTGAGAAAAAGGTCCTCACAGGAGTTTCATTTAAAGCAGAAGGAGGCAAGGCATTTGGTCTTTTGGGCCGTAACGGCGCCGGTAAAACCACATCCATTCGTATTCTGATGGATGTTTTCCCTGCCAACAGCGGTGAAGTCCTGATTAATGGACAGCCCATCGATTACAATAAGATCGGTATCGGCTATTTGCCGGAAGAGCGTGGTCTGTACCCGAAAAAGATCATCATTGATCAGCTTACCTATTTTGCGGAGCTGAAGGGCATGAGCCACAAAGATGCTATTAAAGAAATCGACTACTGGCTTGGAAGACTCGGTATGATGGAATACCGTAATAAGCGCCTTGATACGCTTTCAAAAGGTAATCAGCAAAAGATTCAGCTGATCACGGCCCTTGCACACAATCCTGATATTATTATTCTGGATGAGCCCTTTTCAGGTCTTGACCCTGTAAATGCAATGCTCCTAAAGGACGTTGTTAAGGAACAAATTGCAAAAGGCAAAATTGTTCTTTTCTCCAGCCATCAGATGAGCTACATAGAAGAGTTCTGCGATAGCATTGCGATCCTAAAAAATGGTGTAGTTGCTCTGCACGGTGATTTGCACGATATTAAACGTGATTACCCTCGCGACCGTTTGGTTGTCCGCACCGAGTATCCCGAGAAAATCAGGGAGAATTTCGGCACTGCGTGTAAGGTAATGGACAACGGTGACCTGATGATTCAGCTTGCATCTGCTGATGAAAAGAAGGCGGTTATGACTCGTCTTGTGGAAAACTATGATATCGACGAAGTAAAGGTGTTTGAACCCTCTCTCAATGATATCTTCGTTGAGTATGCCGGCGATGCCGCAAAGGAGGACTAAGCAATGAAACAATTTGGAAAGATACTTAAATTTGAATTAAAGAACTACGCTAAGAATAAGGCTTTCGTCGGAATTACTATCTTTTTGATGGTGGTTATTGCGGTCGTTATGTTCTTCCCTCGGATTAGTGCAATGTTCAAGTCAGACGATACTTCTGACACCACTACGGACCTTTCCGTTATGCTTGTAAAGGCTGATGATCCTACGCAGGCGGATATGGTAAAAGATACGTTTGCGGCTGCCTTTACCGACTATGACGTGCAGATCACAAATGATGAAATCAGCGTAATCAAGGACAAAATCACCTCAGGCGATGTGGAGTGCGCTTTTGTAATGAATGAAGCTACTTCGTTTACATATTACGTTGATAATCTATCCATGTACGATACGAATCCCGATATTGCTACCGGCGTTTTGCAGCAGATTTATCAAATGAACGCTATGATTAATGGCGGTATGACTCAAGAAGATGCCGCAGGTGTTATGAGCATTCAGATTGATGCACAGGTAGAAAGCCTCGGTAAAGATCAGATGCAAAACTTTTTCTATACCTACATTATGATTTTTGCTCTGTATATGGTTATTCTGCTTTACGGTCAGATGGTAGCAATGAGTGTTGCAACCGAAAAAAGCTCTCGTGCTATGGAGTTGCTAATCACCAGCGCCAAGCCCATCAATATGATGTTCGGTAAGGTTTTGGCGGCTTGTATGGCAGGTCTTGTTCAGCTTGTTGCCATCTTTGGCTCGGCACTTGTGTTCTATAACGTGAACAAGTCCTATTGGGGCGATAACGGAATCATTGACTCGATCTTTAATATTCCGCCCGATCTGTTTGTATATATGCTCGTTTTCTTCCTGCTCGGCTTCCTCATTTATGCGTTCCTCTACGGTGCGATTTCCTCCACGGTTTCCAAGCTGGAGGATATCAACACAGCCGTTCAGCCGGTAACCTTCCTGTTCATTATTGGTTTTATGGTGGTTATGTTCTCAATGAGCAGCGGAAGTGTGGACAA
>CALCTE010000109.1 GCA_937893885.1 uncultured Clostridia bacterium
TCCTTGGCAAGTTTCTTGGGAAAAAGAAAGTTTCTTGCATATCCGTCGGAAACTTCAACTATCTGTCCCTTTTTGCCCTGTGCCTTTACGTCCTGTAAAAGTATTACCTTCATATTTCCTCCTTACGAGCTACTGCTCGTTTCTCATATATTCGTCTATCTTATCTTTGAGCATACGAAGCACGTTATTCATATCGCTGCTCTTTATCTGTGCGCCTGCCATATCGAAATGGCCGCCGCCGCCCATTTTTTCAAGTATGAGTGCAACATTGATGCTTCCCGTGGAACGTGCGGATATATTTATGACACCGCCCGTTTTATAAAGGACGAAGGAAGCAAGTATGTCCTTTATATTTATAAGCTTATCCGCCGCCTTTGCTGCAGCTATCTTCTCCGATGGATCGCAGTCCTCGCTTATTGCGGAAACGGCGATATGGTCAAGGTAGACCGTTATGTTTGATTCGAATTTCGCTTCGCCCATAACCTCTGCCGCGCTCTGCTTAAAAAGTGCCGCAGTCTGTATGGGGCTTGCGCCCTCGCCGCGAAGATACTGCGCCGCACCAAAAGTACGTACACCCGTATTTTTAGAGAACTGATTCGTGTCAAGCCATATTCCTGAAAGTAGTATATCCGCTTCTTCTTTTAAAAGCTCGCCGCTTTGCAAGAACTGCTCAAGCATTTCGCTTATGAGCTCGCAAGTCGAGGAAACGGAAGGCTCGATATACGCTATCTTGGGAGCCGTTACAAACTCCTCGCTCTTTCTGTGGTGGTCGATGACCGCGGTTTTGAGTGCATTAAGGAACAGTTGCGGCTCTTGCATAAGCTGTACGTTGTTTACGTCCACCGCCACAACGAGCGTATCTGCTTCCAAAAGCTCAAGCGCCGTATCGTTGTCGATAAAATAGTCCTTATAATCCGGCTTTGAGTAAATTTCCTTTATTATGCTTTTGTAATTTATGTCGTTTAAGTCACATACGATGTTTGCCTTTTTTTCGCAGTGCATAGCTATTCTCGCAATACCGAGACTGGCACCTATAGCGTCGTGGTCTGCCTGCTTATGTCCCATTATGAGCACGTTAGAAGAATTCTTTATAAGCTGTTCAAGCTCGCTTACGATAACTCTTGAACGAAGCTTTGAACGCTTTTGGACAGTCTTGCTTCTTCCGCCGTAAATCTCAACACTTTGGGCAAACTTTACAACGGACTGGTCGCCTCCTCTTTGAAGCGCGTGTTCAAGCGCTTGCTTTGCGGCGTTTACCTTATCCGAAAACTCCGCTTCGTCGCAAGCAGTACCTATCGAAACAGTAACGGGAACGTTTGACTCACCCGTTGTTGCTTCTCTTATCTCGTCGAGTATGTCAAACTTTTTATCAATAAGCTTCAACAAATGTCTGTACTCATAGACCAAAATATATCTGTCACGCTCATATTCCCTGATAAGAGCATTTATCTCGCCCGCCGCTTTTTGAAGTATCTCCGCGACCTTATTTGAAGCATCTCTGTTTTTGTCGAGCATATTCGCATAAAGCTCACCCGTGTTATCCACTACGATAAAGGACACGACGGGATTTTTCATCTTAAGCTCCGTCGAAAGCTCGTCGAGCTTTGTCATATCCTCAAATACCGCAACAACGTTCGACTTATCGTCTACCTGCACCGAATACGGCATAACGTTATATCTAACTCCGCGTATCACGGCGCTGACGGGCTCGCCTTTGGTAAGATCCGCCAAGGTCACAACTCCGTCCGTTACGCTTGAAATATTTTCTCCGTACTCGATAGCTTTGCCGCCCTCAAGCATTTTCGACATCATATCGTTATACCAAAGGGTGTTTCCTTCGTCGTCGGCAATTATAAGCGGCTGTTTGAGGTTTTGGATGAATTCCATAGTGACGTTGTTTAAAACGAAAAGCTCCTCGCCGCCCAGCTTTGCGGTAAGACGTTTTTCAAGTATAAACGCCAAAACGGTAAGCCCTAAAACGGCGACACCGCCCGATACTAAAATAAATATTGTTTTTATGTTTTTAAGCTCACCGGAAAAAAGTATAACCGAAAGCACCGCCATATATATTACGGCAAGTATCGGAAGTGCTGCTTTGAACACTATCCGGTTTAAATTTCTTCGTTTCATTCTTTTTTCCTCCTTTCAAATTAGGTCTTAAACGCTTACAGAAGGGTCTGCTGTCTTGATTCCATATCAAGCTCCGCATAAGGCACGGGGGTTGCGGGAACCTTTATCTTTCTGTATTTTCTGTTATCATCGTTCAAAGTCACATTGCATTCGACTTTTTGTACGCGCGTGCCTTTCTTAAGATTTACAACCGTATTTCCTAAACTGTCACGCGTGGATTTCAGCGAAAGAAGCTTTGATGATATTATCGCCGCTTTTCCGTTATCCGTCAAAATGAAGAAATCCGTGTCCTCGCAAAGCTTGAATATGCCGACGGGCTTTGATGCGACCGAAACGGCGTTTGTAAGCTTCTTTCTGTTGTTCTTCGTCTTATACGTTTCGATGGGGAATTTAAGAGCTTTGCCGTTTTCAAAGAACACTGCCATTTGTGCCGTATAATCGCCGGCCGTACACATATATATGATATGCTCGTCTGTTTCCATTCCGAACTTCGTAGGCAGATACTCACCCATTACGGTTATCTTACGAGTATCAAAATCGTACACATGCGCTTTATATGCAAAGCCTTTATCAGTAAAGAATATGAGCTCGTCCTTATTGGAAACATCGGTTTCTATGTTTACCTTGTCCCCGTCTTTCATCATATTCTCATCGTTTTGCTTTATGGTCTTTGGAAGTATTTTCTTAAAGTAGCCTTGCTCCGTTAAGACGAGTCTTGCGATATAATCTTCGATTTCATCTTCAGGCTCATAGTCGCTTACCGGAACGTCTGTCACAACCTCGGTCTTTCTTTCCTTTCCGTATTTTGCTTTGACGTTCATAAGCTCTTTTATTATAAGGTTATCGACCTTCTTCTTGCTTGCAAGTGTTTCTTCTATATCGTTTATATCAGCAAGAAGCTTATTTATCTCGGCAATTCTATCCAAGATGTACTGCTTGTTCAAGTTACGGAGCTTTATCTCCGCGATATATTCAGCCTGTATCTTGTCGATGCCAAAGCCCTCGCAGAGATTCGGGATTACGTCCTTATCGTTTTCCGTTTGGCGAATTATCTTTATCGCCTTGTCAATATCTACAAGGAGCTTTTGAAGACCTTTTAAGAGATGAAGTCTGTCCTTCTTGACTTTAAGCTCGAAATAAAGCTGGCGCTTTACGCACTCTGCTCTAAACGCGTGCCATTCAAGAAGTATCTGTCTTACGCCTAAAAGCTCGGGGCGGTTTCCGATAAGCACGGTGAAGTTACACGAAAAATCGTCTCTTAAAGGCGTGCTGTCAAATATCTTTGCCACTACCTTTTCTACGTCCGCACCGCGCTTTAAGTCGATGGCAAGTTTAAGGCCGGAAAGGTCCGTTTCGTCTCTTGCGTCATTTATCTCTTTAAGCTTTCCGAGCTTATTAAGCTCGACTATCTTATCAAGTATGTCCTCTACCGTCGCGGTATAAGGCACTTCAGTTATCTCTAAAATATTTTCTTTGGGAAGGTATCTGTAGCTTCCCATAATGGAGAACTTGCCTCTGCCTGTCTCAAGAACTTGAGTGAGCTGTTCTTCGTTATAGATATACTTACCGCCCGTCGAAAAGTCGGGACCCTTAATATATTGCTTTAAATCGGCGTTTTCGTCCTTTATAAGCGCCGCCGTCGCATCGCATATCTCTCCGAGGTTAAAGGAGCATATCTTGCTTGCAATACCTACGGCAATTCCCGTGTTGGGAGATACGAGAATATTGGGAAAGCTTACGGGTAAAAGCGTAGGCTCCATAATGGTATTGTCGTAGTTTGGAACGAATTCAACCGCATCCTTGTCGATTCCCTTAAAAAGCTCTTCGCAGAACTTATCAAGCTTTACCTCCGTATAACGCGGAGCGGCGTACGCCATATTCTTTGAATATTGCTTTCCGAAGCTTCCCTTTGAGTCAATAAATGGGTGCAAAAGCGCTTCGTTTCCTCTTGTAAGTCTTACTAAAGTTTCGTAAATTGAAGCGTCGCCGTGCGGGTTTAATTTCATCGCGTCACCGACAACGGAAGCCGATTTCTTTCTCTCAGCACTCGTTAAAAGCCCACCCTTATACATGGCGTAAAGGAGCTTTCTGTGGGAGGGCTTAAACCCGTCGATCTCGGGGATAGCTCTTGAAATAATAACGCTCATCGCGTAAGGCATATAGTTTTTTTCAAGAGTATCGGTTATATTTTGCTCAATGACTACAGCCGTGCTTTCAACCGTTTCGGTAGTCTCGATCTTCTTTCTTCTCATATTTACCTCATCAAACGTCCGCAAGGTTTACGTACTGCGGGCCTTTCGTGGTGATGTAGTCCTTTCTGCCCTCCAAATTGTCGCCGAGGAGAATATCAAACATTCTGTAGGTTTTCTCTTCGTCGTCGGGCAATATCTGTATAAGGCGGCGTGTCGCGGGATTCATGGTGGTCAAAGACATCATATCGGGCTCGTTTTCACCAAGACCCTTGGAGCGCTGGATATTATACTTTGCATTTCCGAGCTTTTCAAGTATTTCTGCCTTTTCGGGC
>CALCTE010000110.1 GCA_937893885.1 uncultured Clostridia bacterium
TGTGCAAAGTATATCACTTTAGGAGTTGTTTTTCTTTACTTATCTTGGGGTGTTTGAAATTTGCTGATACTTTATTTTGCGTGGATCACAATTCTCATTTATAATACGTTGTGATCACTATATCCGCTTCGATGCCTTTTAGGGAAATTTCCGGGAAGTTCTCTCCGTATTTCGCGGCAAACGTTTGCAAAAGCTCCGCTACGATTTCATCGTGCAGATCTTTTGGCACGTCCACCTGGTCCGAAAAGCCGCGGGATGTGAATCTGGGCAGGAAGCATTCTTTGAGAGGTCTTTCGTATTGTTGTTTTCTCTCAATCGTTTTTTCGGTTCGACGGCCGAACAGGCGGTTGCAAAGGTCTTCCCTATGGAATTTCCAGCTGTACTTCTTTGCGTAGATACCTCGTTGGTTTAGCTTCTCCCAATATGCACTGTACAGGGAATTTACGATCTCAAAATAAAGGGAATTATCAAACGGTGCTTCGGGCGTTTTCCCCGGTGCGTCATCTCTGCACACGAAGGCACCGCCTTTTTTGAGAACGCGGTATATTTCCCGTACTACCCTTTCGGGATTGGAAATAAGGTGCAAAACACTGTTTGCAACAACCGTGTCCACGCTTTCGTCGGCAAGGGGAATCTCAAGAGCGTTCATACGGCATAGCGTAACGTTCTCAAGGCTGATTTGATTGTGTGCGGCCTTCTCCCGGAGGATCTTTAGCATACTGTTGGAGATGTCGCCTGCAATTGTTCTCGTTCCGTTTGCTGCGCAGGGTACGGCGAGGCAGCCGTCGCCGCAAGCAAGGTCGAGGAAAATACCGTCACCGGTTAACACAGATATTTCCTTCGCAAAGATCACATCGGATTCTTCCATCAGGTATTTTCGGCCGCCGGAATAGGCTTCCCCAATATACTCGTAGCCGATGTATTGGTCTCCGTTTCCGCTTGTGACCATATCGGGCGCGTCGGTCAACTGCCAAACGTTTTGAAGTTGCCTTACGGTATACCCGCATTTGCACCGCGGCAATGAAAAAGCAGACCTGCATTTTGAACAGACGAACATAGCTTAACTCCTGTTTTTGTACCCGTTCTCATCCCAATAATGTCGATGGAGAAGGTCAAGAGCTTCGTTAGGCAAGGCACCCTCGATCACCGCGGCTTCGATTTGGGAGGTAAGGTATTCCGCGTAAGGCAAGAGAATTTCTATCAAGTGCCAATCCATCTCGCCATCCAGGATCTTTTCGAAAATCATGGATTTCGATTTGATATCAAGCAAGGGTAGAAGTTTTTGCAAAAGGGCCGGGTCAATGGATTGAAAATCTGCCGTTTCCATCAGCGAAACTACCGTTTCGTCGTTGAGGTATTCTGCGAGCTCAACGATGCTTGTAATATCAACACCTTGCTTTTTGCAGGTTTCGGAAAGCTTGGCCAAAACGCTGGGCTTTAAGATCGGTGCAAGGTTAACCATATCTTGAAAATCATCCACAACAACGTCATGGTTTCCAACTGCCACGTTACCGAGGATCATCGACTCCCCTTTCGTAGGTTCGCCGGAGTTGATCAGCTCGTCAAGGGTGACGCCGAATATTTCGGCAAGTAAAACGAGAATGGAAACGTCGGGGAAACAATGTCCTTTCTCGTATCTCGAAACCGCCTGATGGGTTACGTTAAGCTTGTCCGCAAGCTCGGATTGGGTCATATCGGAATTCTTGCGAAGGCGGGACAGATAACCGCCGAATTTTGTGATATCAAACATAACTGCACCTCGTTTCCGGTCTGATTATAACATATCCTTTCCGATTTGTCGAGCAACAGTTGATTGCAAACAAGATACCGCCGAGGAAATCCTCGGCGGTGTAATATTATACGAATATTTATTCTACATCTACTTCCTTGGCCGCAACAGAATACATGCAATAATTGATCCCGCCGCTTTTTACGTACCAATCTTGAGCAAGCATTTCGAGAGGCGAATTGCCGTAGAGCGTGATGAGTCCTGCGGGAAAACGCTTTTTGAAAATCGTAAAATATCCTTTGAGGTTGTCGGAACGTGAGTCAACGCGTGTTACATTCATTCTAAGCCTTTCAAAACTCTCAAGCCATTTTGGAATGACAGGCTGTTTATCGGGGTAAAGAATATAAACATCAACATCGTGCTCTGCTTTCATCGTAAAACACGGTTCGTTTTCGGGAATAAGCTTATCGTTTCCGCAGGTGCGGATATGAACGAATCCCTTCAACTCCTCGGGGATATAATTGAAGATGTAGTCTCTATCCATATACTGCAATTCGTTGGGCAGAAGCTTGCCAATCGAATATTCTCTTCCCGACTCTACTTTTACTATTTCGATACTGTTCATATTGTTTTCTTCACCCATCAAATAATTTATCTGATTAATTATGATAAATAGGCAATCATGCCAACCATTTTTTGTGTACTAATATCCATAACGCAATATCAGCAACCGCATAGATACCAACAAACAAAGAGAAAATTACCAGACCTATTAAGAGATTTACTAAAATCGAAGCCTCGTTTTCTGTAGAAAACCCGATTGCTATAACAAAAGGAAGCAATAAAGTAGCAACGGCCAACACTTCTGCATGTAGTGGCTTGAATGTTTTAAAGTAATTAATCTCATTCTTTACATCAATTCTAAGATCTGTTGTACCCAAATTTCTTAAGTAATTCATATAATCAATTTTCAGGTTTTGGTTTTTAATCCTGCCCTTATTAACTAACCGCAAGACAAAAAACGTCGGAACACCCATCAAAATGGTATATCTTATTGCGGGATGCTTAAAAAAATTCGATACAGTTGCTAATATACTATAGCTTATAAAAAACACACCAAGTATGCAAAAAGCAAATAAAATTATTGAAAACAACTTCTTAAAATACAGTTTCCCCATTGTTATTCTCCTATCTCTGAATACCCCACAAAAACAATCATTCCGTTTTTATCATGAACATTATGGGTGTCACCCATGCCAATAAAGAAGTTCTCATCTTGACACGCAATACTTAACGGCGGCACATCATAAGTAAAATTGAAAATCTCATGAAAATTCGTTAAAATACGTCCGTCATTTCTATAAACCGAAACCTTATACTTCCCATCATCCAGTTTTATAGCGCACAACGCATATAAGTAATTTTCGTCCTTACAAATATCGTATATCGTTTGTGAATCAGGGAAAGCGATTCGCGTAAAATTAGCCATATCTTCAGTAGCATAGAGATAGCCTGTTGTAAAGTACATATGATCTACGAATTGAGTTT
This sequence comes from uncultured Clostridia bacterium, assembly GCA_937893885.1. Classification (GTDB taxonomy): domain Bacteria; phylum Bacillota; class Clostridia; order Oscillospirales; family CAG-272; genus CALCTE01. Next base: position 3,278 of record CALCTE010000110.1, read on the forward strand.
TTCCGGTAATGATATTGTTCGTGAACTTGATTTGATGGATTTTGCCATACCATTGATTATCGAATACAAACACTCCGTTTTCGTATCTGTATAAATCATAGGTAATTTCGGATTCTCCATACATAAAGGTTGCGTACAAATTGCCCTTAAACACAAACAAATCGTACGCTCTTACGTTTTGGCTGCCTGATGTATCTATGTTTTCTCCATCTTTTTGAAGCGGTATGGTTTCAAAAGTCTTTCCGCCGTCTTTTGAACAAACGATAGGATAAGAACCGCTTGACACTCCTAACCCGGCAAACAACATTCCATCAAATTCGATCATATCGAACGTATGCATTCCGCCGTTAATATTACGGAACTTCACCCACTGCTCATTTTCAAGAACATAATAATTTCCCAAAGACCAATCCTCTTGGGGATCAATACCGGGGACAGCAAGCTTACCATCGATCAAACAAAATCGGTCGATTTCTTCTTCTGGAAGAGTACCGCTGTTTGACCATGTGCCATTTTTTATATCATAGCACCACATATCAACAGGACCGGAGTTTTTATCATAATCGCCGCTACCAATATACAGCTTATCTCCAAAGATCGCCATGTCCCAAGGATTCCTTGCGCGAATACCTTCCGGATATCGTTCGCAAGAAGGGATGCCAAGTTCAATATAGGTAATTGAATCGATAGTATCAGTAGATGAACAAGAGGTTAAAAGCAAAGCAAGAACACTAAATATTAACCATAAAGCAAGTATTCTTTTCATGGTAATTACCTCAACAAAACATCAATGTGTTTTTCTACAAATGCAAAACCCTCGCGCATAAAGGCTTCGATAGATTCTTTTTGACAGTACATTTCTCTCAAGCGATCCATCATACTCTTTCCGTCAACCATTTGGGTGTAGAATTGATCATAAGCACGGTTTTCATATAGCGTATACGGTTTCACCATAGGATCATTTAAAGTCGGATCAACAATCATTTCTTGAAAGAACCAAATAGGCTCCGGGAAACGAGGTGAAGCCATACTGTCGAGGTCATTTATTTCTTTCCACTTCTCGTAGAAAATCATATGATTGATTTCATGCACCGCACCGGAAATAGCGCGTTCTTCATCATTGTAAGAAACACAAAACCACTTATCAATATCATGCCGAGGATAGAATGGAATATAACCTACATAACAGTTAATACGCGGATGAACTTCTTTCCAAGAATAATTATATAATTTACACTGAGCTTCAATAAAACCGTACAGAAACGAATCAAATATGCTCTGGAAATATTGTACTCTTTCGACGATTTCTTCTGCCGAATCTATCAATCTTTTCTCAACAGCTTGTCGTATAATTTCGTTTCGTTCTTCCTCATTTTTACCGCCCAAAACACCAAGTAGTTCGGGGAACATGGAATATGTTTTTTCTGCAAAAGGACGTGTTTTATTAATAGTTTTTGCAGGAGATAGGTTTCGACAGATCAAATTGGCATTAAAGCTTATCGGTAATGGTTGTACTACGACCTTAGGCATAAACATACGAAAATCTCCTTGAGAAATATTACAGCTTCCACCTTAAGATATAATTGATATCGTCTATTGCGTCTTGAATGATTTCTTTATTTGCGCCGGTTGCACAGGAGCAGGCACTTAAAATAAGAGGTTCCACGGTGGATCTGTCTAAGATCTTTATGTCCTGCTTAACAACCGCCAATAATGCAAACGCTTGAATTACCCGAGCTTTAACTGCATCGTCTCCCATTTCGTACAATTCCAAAAGCTTGGAAAATGCATAATCATATTCTTCTTCGGTTTCGGCATCTCTTCCAAGGCAATAGATCACGGAAAATAGGGCGGGATTCGGTTCTTTATCGGCGGCCGATTTTACGATCTGTTCGATTTCTGAAACAAGAAAGTTGTTCATGGAAAAAATGCCTTTCGGTGGTGTACTGAAATCTGGGTTACTTTTATTATATCATAGAAAAACTCCAAAATCAAACACTCAAAAATAATTATAACGCTAAAACCCAAATAACTAAATACTACAACAACTAATGGAAAAATGGTGCCTGATTTGATCATCGATGTGTAATTGCGTGGGCCGTGGATCGCGTCGAGAGGTTCACATATTTAATCAATACCCGAAAAGTACGTATCGCAGAGTTCAAATATTTCACCTTGAAAGTAATCTTTTTTTGCGTTGGGAAAAGACCAGGTTTGTATAGCCGTTTTATTGTCCTTTGAATAAAATACAATTTTGAAGAAATCTTCGCTTGTTTTATACGGTGCAGATGTTAATTCACACGTATACTCTCCGATATCAGACCAGGATAATTCTTTTTTTTTGGAAAGGAATCTATATTCTTTGATTCCATTTTCGTCTATCGTAATTTTATATCGAATAATACTTGTGCGAAAATCTTTCATCAACCAAAGAATATATGCAGGTAAAATGATAACCAAAGCAAAGATATCAAACCAATCAATATCAGCAAAACTATTCACAAATAAATCGTATACAGTCATTGCATAAAATATTGGGTACGCCACGGCGCATATACTCCCAATAACAGTTTTTGGAAGATTTGATAAGCATATACCATTATCATATTTTGTAAGATTCATTCTGCCGCCACCTTTCCTGACTATATTATAGCAAAGCTCCGCAGAGATTTCAAGTGCTTTCACGTCCAAATACCACGTAAGGGCGTGTATATTAGCCGCAAAAGCCTATAGCGAGGATATACAGATCCTTTGGATTGGATAAAAAAATTCCGAGAACATTGTTCTCGGAACTTTTTGTGATACCACTACAAAATAGATCCATATAAGGCTATCGTACAAAAACAGTCCATGATTTTTACTGTAAGGGTACACTTATCCTTGGCGATGATGGAAGTTGCACTTGACCGCTATCTTCCGGGGCGCAACGCCATGCTTGCAAACGAATCTATGTATGCGGTTATATAAAACATTTAGTATCCATCATGATGCGTCAAGACAGCCCGAATATGAGGATCGATATTATTATCATTTTTTAATCGATTTGCCAAAGACCTGATTTTGTATCTGCTCACATTACTCGAAACATACTCAACAATTCGTGCTGCTTCAACCGAAATTCCGTCGTCTGCATGTGGACGCCCGCTTAAAATACTTGCTGCCCAAAAAGCCACAGTATCATATTCATCCCAAGGTCTGTAAGCTCTTATGCTATCATTAACATTCTGAAGCGCCACCAGACATAAATCATAGTTGGAACGTGTTAATGATATAAACGGAGTTGATAGCTCATTTCCAAAAGACACAACAAGTTCCCACATTAGATCATCATCGTGGCTATCAGACAGCATGTTGGCCAAACGCATTTCATCGAACACATGAGTTTTCCTATACTCTTGTAGCACATATGCGACTACTTCATGCGTAGATTTATATTCTTGTCTGCCAATTATATTCAAAATATCATTTTCGAGTTCACCAATGTTGGCATATCTTGCATCCAAATCGGGAGCAGTAGCTTTGTGAACAACGGCGGTATATTTATGGGGTCTCTGCGTTTGATTCCCATTAAAAATATAGTCAATAGTCTTAGCTAAGGAGTATAAATCCGTGCTGTAATCTCCGTCTTTTAAGGCACCTAACTGTATTGGATCAGTGAACCAAAATCTTCCCACCGCTCGAGTGGAATTTGTATTTCTTGAATATTTTTTGACAAGTCTTTAGATAATCCGAAATCAGTAACCACCCATTGACCATCACGATTTCTTAGAATATTCCCAGGATGAAAATCACGATGAACAATTTTTTGAGAATGTAGATACGACATACATTCAACACAGCGTAGGATAATGGCATCTTTTTCACTGTTCTCAAGAGTATTATTTTCGATGTAATCTTCCAAAGAAGCAGTAGCTCTATCCATACTATACACTAAATTTTGTGGTTCAAAGTTAAATGCTCGTATTGTATAGCCACTATCATTGTGCGCTTCCATTATTTCATACTCTCTTTTGAAACGGTGTACAGAGCTTGTAGATGATTTTTCTGATTGGTGGAGCACTTTATATACTGTCTGTTCGGGGCCAGAATATACAATGCTGAAACCGCCGGAGCCCAGCTTGTCATATTCTTTGAATCGAGTTTCATGGGCTTTACATTTTCCGTCCGAAGTATAAATGAATTCCATTCTCGGAATGCTCCACAGAGCGTTGATTTTCTTTAGCATCTCACTTTTAATTCGGAATGGATCAAAACTAATTGAAGACAACATTATCGCTCTGCTATCAACATACTTTCCCAAAAGATAATTCAAAAAGGTTTCGAACATATCAATGTCCGCTAATTGGAGGAGAAAATCCTCCGCAGCAGATTGGATATCAATAGCTTCATCAAGAACCGTTGAATCTTGTTCAAGATCAAAGCATAACTCATACAATGCTTCTTCTGTTAAAATCAATTCTTGAGGTAACGAAAATTCAGACGATACGGTTTTGCAATCATGTCCACAAAGAAATGCCGCAATATTTGATAAATCTTTTTTTGAATACGAAAGTCCCATAAGTTTACTCCAATATCGTTTTTATATTAATATTATGGCATGTCATTCAGAAAAACAAAAGGCAAAATGAAAGTTACATAACACAAGTCAATCACCTTTGCCCCTTTTCTTCCTGTATTCTGTAGGCGTCATGCCTGTATACTTTCTGAACAATCTGCTGAAATACAGCGCATTTTCGTATCCAATTTCGTTTGAAATCTCAGCGATGTTCTTCGTTGATTTTTCCAAAAGTCCTTTTGCTGTAGCGATGCGTAGAGAAATGATATACTGCATTGGTGACATCTTCATAACGCTTTTGAAGCTGTGAATAAACCAATTCACGCTCATTAAGTGTTCCATAGCGTACTGCTCAACTGAAATGGGCTTGGTAAAATTATCCTTAAAGTAATGTGCTGCTCGTTCGATGTCATTGATAGTATCGGTTTTGTTTTCTCTGCCTTCCTTAATATAGCGATTGATGGTAATAAAAATATGATGCATATAAAGGCTGATCATATCCTCATAGTTCACACGCTGTAATTGCAGTTCGCGTATCATCTGATTATAAATCCAAGGATAGTCGGGAGATACTCCTGTATAAAACACATTTGCATCGTGAGGCAACTCATAACGTTCTAAATATTCCTCTACCTTCCAACCCGTAAAGTGTACCCAATAAACCTCGGTTTTGTCCACGGCGTAGTAATAATACACTTGAGGCTCTCCCGGACGGAACAAAATCATATTGCCTTTGGTCACGATGGTCGGCTCCTTGCTCCCCTTAAAGTAGAAATGACCTTTTCCGGCAGCAATATATAATAGCTGATAGTCGTTTCTGCCTTCGGGATGCGGCGTTTCAATTTCGGGTGTCGTATGAAGTCTGTAATACCCACAGTTGTTGATTCGGAGCGGTACAGAGAGGTCTTCTAAGTTCGGATTTTCCTCGTCAACGTATGCTACATTTATATACATTTCAAGCCTTCCTCCAATCCACAAGTGATTGTGTGTATATTATATACCAAAATAGCCTGTTTGTCAACTTGTGTAAAGTGATTTTGTGCATATATTGAATGATTCTATTTATTGAAAGCGGAGCTGAAAACGTGTATAATATAATCACAAACTTGATACAAATCCCAAAATTATTAGAAAAAAGGAGATTTATCATGGAAGAGAAAAAATATTTGAAATGGTATCATAAGGTTGGTTACGGCTCCGGCGATATAGCAGGTAACTGCGTATATGCGCTTCTTACAGCATTTATGATGATCTATCTGACCGACACTGTCGGACTCAGCATGGGCATCGTAAGCACTTTGATTGCAGTATCTAAAATTTTTGACGGTGTGTCGGATTTCTTCTTTGGAAGAATGATCGACAAAACTCACACAAAGATGGGCAAGGCTCGTCCTTGGATGCTTTGGCCCTATATCGGTTGTGCCGTGTGTCTCGTGGCCTGCTTTGCGATTCCTATGAGCTGGGGCGAAACCGCACAGTACGTCTTCTTCTTTATCGCGTACACACTTCTTAACGCAGTGTTCTTTACCGCGAACAATATCGCATACGCATCTCTCACCGCTTTAATTACAAAGAACACCAGTGAGAGAGTTCAGATCGGTTCTTTCCGCTTCATCTTTGCATTTGCAACAAAGATTATCATTGAGGCAGTTACCATCTACGCTGTAACTTGGCTTGGTGGCGGTGCAATGGGATGGAGAACAATCGCTATCATCTACGCAGTGCTCGGTCTTATCGTAAACACGATTTCTGTATTTTCCGTAAAAGAGCTTCCAGAAGCTGATGAAGGTATGGAAGAGGAAAGAAAAGAGGAGCATAAGCTCACCTTCATTCAGTCGTTTAAGCTTCTTCTCAAAAATAAGTACTACGTTATTATCTGCTGCAGCTATATTCTGACACAGCTTTACGCATCTGTTATCGGTATGGGTACATACTATGCCAAGTATATCCTCGGCAATGAGGAGTTGTTCAGCGACTTGTCTTTGGCTATCAATATCACAATGGTTGTTGCGCTTACGGTTTTGCCCTACGTTATTAAGAAGCTTGGTGGTATGTATAAGCTCAACATATGGGGCTATGTAATCGCCGCAGCAGGAAGAGTTGGCGTTATGGTAGCGGCCTATATGGGTAGCCTTCCTCTGATGCTTGCATTTACTGCTGTTTCTACAATCGGTATTGCTCCTTTGCAGGGCGACCTTAACGCACTTATCGCCTGCTGCTCCGAGCATACGACTCTTAAGACCGGTCACCGCCTTGACGGTATGATGTATTCCTGCTCCTCTCTTGGTCTCAAACTCGGCGGTGCGTTTGGCACTGCTATCTGTGGTTGGCTTCTTGATGCGACAGGCTACGTTGAGAACGCAGTTACACAGAATGCTGCTACTATTGGCATGCTGAACTTCCTTTATTTGTGGTTGCCTGTGATTCTCTGTGCGGCTGTCGGATTCCTTCTCGTTTTCCTGCGCGTTGAAAAGGCAAACGAAAAGCTTCTTGCTGACAAAGAAGACAAGACCGTCCCCGATGTTTACGGTAACGTATAAGGAGAAAAACAATGAAAGAGTACGAAAGATTCGAACGTATAGGTACTACACCTCATAGAAGCTATTATATTCCTTTCGCAGATAAAGACGTCATCAGAACCAAGCACGGTATTCAGGATCGTACGTCCAGCTCTCGCTTCATGTCGCTTGATGGCGTATGGCAGATCAAAAAGCTCGACCACGTTGAGGATTTCGAAATCAACGAAAAACTTGAAGACAGAATTCCCGTTCCTGCGTGTGTTCAGATGCACGGATACGACCACATTCAGTATTTGAACACGAGATATCCTTTCCCGGTTATGCTTCCGCACCTTCCTTACGAGAACCCGTGTTGGCATTACCGCCGCACCTTCAATCTGAAAAAGAAGTCCGGAGAAAAGTACTATATCAACTTTGAAGGCGTTGACTCCGCATTTTATCTCTACGTAAATGGACAGTTCAAGGGATATTCTCAGATCTCCCACGCAACCAGCGAGTTTGACGTAACCGAGCTCGTAGAAAATGGCGAGAACACCATCGATGTTCTCGTTCTCAAGTGGTGCATTTCCACTTATCTCGAATGTCAGGACAAATTCCGTTTCTCGGGCATTTACAGAAACGTATATCTGCTTTCCCGTCCCGAAAAGCATATTACCGATTACAAGATCGAAACAAGACTTTCGGGAAGTGACGGTATTCTCTCATTTACGAATGAAAGCAAAATTGACGTCAAGCTCGTTTTTGAAGATAACAGCGTCATCGTTCCTGCCGGTATGAAGACTGAAATCGTTCATCCGAGAGCAAAGCATTGGACGGCTGAGAAGCCTAATCTTTATACGCTTGAAATCCATGCAAACGGTGAAAAGATTGAAGAAAGCATCGGATTCCGCGAAGTAAGCATCGATGGAAAGGTGTTCAAGATCAACGGCAATCCTGTGAAGCTCAAAGGCGTAAACAGACATGACTTTAATTGTGAGACCGCCGCGACCGTAAGCCTTGAGGATATGGCGAAGGACATCCACTTGATGAAGGAGCTGAACGTCAACGCAGTCAGAACCTCTCACTATCCCAACAGCCCCGAATTCTATCTGCTTTGCGATAAGTTCGGCATCTACGTAATGGACGAAGCCGACCTTGAAATGCATGGCGCTTGTACCCGTGACGGTCGCTATGATATTCCGCTTTGGAAGGAGTATGCAGAGAATAACTTCTTCGCTCCCGGCATCACCGACAGACACACGGCACTTGTTGAGAGAGATAAGAACCGTACAAGCGTTATCATTTGGTCGCTCGGCAACGAAAGCTCCTTCGGCAAAGCATTTTTCAAGGGCGCAAATTACATTAAAAATCGTGATAAGACAAGACCTGTTCACTATGAGGGCTTGCAGAATGCCGATCCCAAATACTATTATACCGAGCTTGTCGATATGGTCAGTATGATGTATCCGTCCTTTGAAAAGATTCGCACTGATGTTCTCGACAATCCCAAGGAAACCCGCCCATTTGTGCTTTGCGAGTACACTCACGCAATGGGTAACTCTTGCGGTGATATTGCGGCGTATTGGGATATGATCTATAACAACGAGCAGATGATGGGCGCTTTCGTTTGGGAATGGGCAGATCACGGTATCAAGACCGACGACGGATTCCTTTACGGCGGTGACTTTGAAGAGCCGGAGCACGACGGCAACTTCTGTGCGGACGGTCTTCTGACTCCCGATAGAAAGCTCAAATCCAACGCTCTTGAAATGATGGCTGTTTACGGAGGCAAGACAATCTCCGAAATGTGCGAAGTAGATATTCCCAAGAGTTCTTATAAATTCTCGTCTGCAATCGCAATTGAGGTCAACGAGCACACCGGAGAGATCTCCTCGATCACGGCAGACGGAAACGAAATACTCCGCACGCCCATTCACTTCAACATTACCCGTTACACCGATAATGACCGTGACTTGATTCCTCATTGGATCGGTCGTTGCCATCTTTCCTCTTGCAAACCCCATATCTTCTCTTGTAAGAAGTCAGACAATCATTACAAATTTGAGGGCGTTCTTGCTGCTAACTGCTTGATGCCTGCGGTGGAATTCACCCTCGAATATACTGTGGTTGCAAATGAACTAACCGTTTCGGTTTCCTATAAACTTGCTGATTATATCGAGAGATTCCCAAGATTCGGATTTGAGTTTGGTGTAGACAAAGGACACTGCAACTTCTCTTATGTTGGCTTTGGACCGATGGAGAGTTATGTGGATAAGAAGGCCGCTTGTGAGTACGGATACTACGTAAGCTCCGCAGAGGAAAACTATGATATGAAGTATATTCGTCCGCAGGAATCGGGTAGCCATTATGCTTGCAAGTATATGGCGGTAAAGGATCTCTTTAAAGTAACTGCAGATAAACCCTTCTCCTGCTCGGTCAACCCGTATACTACCGAGCAACTCAGAGAAACACTTCACTCCTTTGAGCTTGAAGAAAACGATTTTGTCAACGTCTGTATTGATGTTGCAATGCGCGGCGTAGGCTCTCATTCCTGCGGTCCCGATCTTCCAGAGGAATTTGAAATTCCGAGAGAAGGAAACAACACCTTTAAGTTCACGTTTTAATTGAAACAACCTTCTGCGGTGTTGCGGACGGAAGAATATACGACTTTCGGAGGTATCTGCAAGGATGCCTCCTATTTTCTGAAAAAGGAGAAAAGATAATGAAAATTGCTTTAATTGCACACGATAAAAAGAAAGAAGAAATTATTGAGCTTGCAAAGCAGTACAAGGATGTTCTTGCGAACTATGAACTTTACGCAACCGGAACTACAGGAACGCTTATTATGGGAGAAACGGCGCTCCCGATACATAGAATGAAAAGCGGTCCTCTCGGCGGTGACCAGCAGATCGGCGCAATGCTTGCAAACGGAGAGCTTGGGCTGATTATCTTCCTACGCGATCCTCTGACCGCCCAGCCACACGAGCCTGATGTTTCTGCATTGCTTCGTCTTTGTGATGTTCAGAAGCTTCCGCTTGCAACTAACGCAAGCAGTGCTACAATTATGCTTGAATCGTTAAAGAATGGTACTTTTCCGATAAAGTAATGCTGATTAAGTTGCATCATTCTTTGCTAACTGTGTTTTATCTCCATAAAAAAGCCGCTATCAATGCGTAATTTGAACGCGCTGATAGCGGTTTTTATTTTCCACGACAATAAAGCAGTTAACAATTTCGTGATATAATGATGGCTCGTCTTTTGACAAAATCTTTATATAACAGGAGGCTATCATGCCAAAAAATCTATTATCCCGACAATTTCAAAATAGAGGATGTCAAGTACTACAAAATGCATCGTAATATCGGTGCCACTCTTGAAAAATACGGAATTGCCCGTAGCACGCTGTTTAAATGGAAAAAGAAATACGAAGAAAACCACTTTTTTCGTGTTTCAAAGAAACCTGCAAATACCGGTCACAAAGCCCAATCACACCTTGATAAGCTGAATAAAATCGTGGCGGCATCCAAAGAATTGAAGTGCGGTGTTACTTCGTCCATCACCGAAAAGGTCGCTGAAATAAAACGCTTGGAAGGTAAATATTCAATCCATGTTTTATGTGAGGCTCTTCAAATACCGAGAGGTACATATTACAACCGAAAGAAGAAAGGCGATATTCCTAACCGATACGAGCTTGCGGATAAAGAACTTAGCGTGATGATTCGAGAAATATTTTACCATAGCAAAGAGCGCTTCGGGCGAAACCCTATTAAGTATAAGCTGCAAGAGCAGGGTTTTCAAGTCAGTAAAACGCGCATTAGTCGGTTGATGAAAGAAATGGGGCTTGAAGTGAAATCAGCACCATACACAATGGAACACAAAAAGTCATTGTCGCGCAATAAATTTCGCAATCTTATTCGCGGAGAATTCAGTCCTGAAGCACCGAATTTGGTTTGGGCAAGCGATATTACCTATGTGAAAGTAAAGGATCAATATATGTTTGTGTGTGTGGTAATCGACTTGTTTTCAAGGAAGATTTTATCATACGGCATATCCAGCACCATTGATACCGTCCTCACAATGAATACTTTTGATGAAGCCTTTGAAGAGAGGGGGCAACCTCAAAATCTTATCTTTCATAGCGATCAAGGTGTTCAATATACCTCGTATGCTTTTCGAACGCATTTAGAAGAATTGAAGTGCAGACAGTCTTTTTCGGCACCGGGCTACCCATACGATAATTCTGTTTGTGAGTCTTTTTTCAATACGCTGAAAAAAGAAGCGATTTATTATCACATTTACGATTCTACCGCCGATCTTGCGGCGGTGATTGATGAATATATTGAGTATTACAACGAAGTCAGAATGCATAGAACATTGAAAATGAAAACTCCGTCCCAGTTTGAGACGGAGTTCTTTGAGCGTGTAAATTTGTGAAAATGAGAAAAGGCTCAAACTTTTAGTCTACACTTGCGTAGTCAAAAAGCTTGAGCCCTTTCAATGGCAGGGGCAGTAGGACTTGAACCCACGACCAACGGTTTTGGAGTGGCTCAAAACGTCCGAAACCCATTGAAAATACTGGCTTTTCGCAAGGACTTCCAGAGCATCAAAACCCAAAATGCTACGCTTTGATGCTTTTTTGATGCTATGAACCGAATTTGCTTCATTATATCCCCACGGCTTTTTTGATGATGCTCAAAATTAAAGGTTGATGCTGTAACCCCAACACCAACCTTTTTATGATTTATACCTAACCTTTGATGCTCCGCATCCCACCTCGAGAGTTATAACTCCCCTCTCGGTGCTGACATCTTAACTCTAAATCGCACCATTGTCAAGTGTCAAAATTTGATACGCTATAAACAAAAAATAAAGCCCAAAGCAACTAAATTTACAACTATTGTTACATTTCTATATTGCGATTAGTTTTTACATGTGGTTTCAAAGAACTGAATTGCCTCGCTTAACAATGTGGCAAATGTACCTTCCCGATCCATAATTACATATCTTTCTAAAATCCCTTTAGCAGTTTCGATAGTTAATACAAAGCGATCTTTCGTTTTAAGAATTCGTTGCATGTTTCGATAAAAATCCTCTGATGGCAAGTATTCAGTCCTATGGTTGTATAATTGTTCAAGAATAAATATAGGTATAATCCTATCTTCGTGCTCGAAGTCTAACAACTGGGCAATGGAAATTTCCTGCGATTTATACGCCGGTAACTTTTTTGAGATTTTGTCAATACAATTCTGTATATACTCTCGTGATAAATCCCTTTCTCCAAGCTTAAACAATCGAGACTTGATTTCTTGAGCTAACACAGAAAGTCCTTCAGCAGGAGTCATTGCATTTACATGTAAATTGCCGACCACACAAAAAATAGTGCCATTCTGCGTGCCATCAGAATGATAAAAATATGCCATTTGACGGTGTGTGGCTATATCTTTCTTTACACTATGAGTACATACCTTTATTTTGTACGAAATTACATTCCAAAGGCTAAAAACAACGTATGTATTTCCATCAGAATCGTGATACTCAAAGAGCGCATTAGTTCCTGTTCGTGAAAACTGATCAAAAAGCGTTGTTACATAAGCATCTGTTACCACTTCAACCAAAGTGTTTTTTTGTTGTGGATTTAAAATATAAGAAGTAATGTCTGCGTACTTATCTTCATGGAATTCTTCCACATTATTGACATAACAATGCCACTCATATGCTATCTTTGCAATTGCATGAAGCGTTTGTTCAGAGATAAAAAGATCTCTAATATCCACCTTTGAACTTATTGAAATGTCCGACAACAATAAATCTGTTATTTTATCCTCCGTCGCCCCTTTAATCTTCAATAGCTTGTCTTTCGGCCCAACCAACACGGTCTTTCCCTCGCTATTCTTCATTCTAAAAAGCCTATCCGAATCCATAATGGATTTATTGTCGGTTACATTTACTTTCTTCTCAGATGTATAGTCTCCAATAACCAACTCTCCATAAAAACGGACAGGATCACCATCGCGCTCGGTAAGCCCTATTCGATTCCTAAATATATCAAATTGATGTATCATTGTTTTTTCGTAATTATCATTTGTAAAAGAATTGTGCTTACTACAAACAAACTTTTTTCTTAGTTTTGCTCCAGTTAAAGCAGCAGGAATGATATCCGAAATAGTTAAATCTGTTTTATCATTACAATATATACATTTCATATCATACACCTCGCAACAACTTAAATGCCTTGCCTGATAACTTTATCATATGATATTTTGTCTTATCTAACTCATTGATAATATTTATCAATTCTTGACTGTTTAATGTAATCGCAGTAAAAAGCTGAAATGGCTGCTTAATGTCTACAACAGATTCAATAAAACTTTTCATATCCTCGGGTACAATACTTTGCTGTGCTGGTTCGTCGAAAATAATAATGCCGGAGTGATTCCCACCTTTTTCAATAGAAACTTGTAAAAGTGCCATCGTAAACGCCCAAATTACACGAATCCCATCACTTGCAGATGAATCGAACTTCATATCAAACCCATCAATAGTCGGGAGCAAAGACGAATCTATAGAAATATCAATTCCATCAAAACTTGCCAAACTGCTATAATGGTAACGTCGCAAATTTTGAATAAATTTCTCTTTCAGCAACGCAATTTTTTCCATATCGGTCAAGGAGATATCTTTTTTAGGCAATTTACCCTTCTGTTCAAGATACATATTCCATTCTGCTGATAAATCTTTAAGTTGTTCAATAAAAGCAGCAAAAACTTCCTTTAACTTAGATAATCGTTCAACACGATTCGTTATTTCGATTCTCTTAAGCATAATAGCTTCCGAAGCCTCTGTATCAGTGCTCGTAAATAGATCCGAACGAAGAGTATAAGCTAATCGTCTCAATGTTTGCAGACGAACTTCTAAATCATCTTTTTCTCTATTTAGTTTCTCGCGAGCTTCTCGGCGAATACCTAATGTGAATTCTAACATCTTTTTTTGTTCCTTAAGATGTCTTATATTTTCCTCGATGCTCATATAACCACTTGCGGCTTCAGAATCTAAAAGGTTATCTTGCACATGTTGCTTACACACTGGACATATATCTGCGGAGATTGCTATACCTGTAGCTTCAGAACCAAACTTTAGAAGTCGTGCCGCATCATTATTATTACGTATATCGGAATTTATAATTTCCAAATCCGATGTCAAATGCCTAATTGTTTCATTATAATTCGCTATATTGCGTCTTATGTTTTGCAAACGGTCTTCAAAAGCGAGTATTTGATTTTGTGTTTCTGACAGTTCTTTATTAAGAGATTCAAAATTATCATGAACGCGAGGCTTTAATTTTCTTAACCCCGCATATTGATCATTAAGCATTCTAATTTCGTCATCTATTAACAATGAATTAGACGATTCGACTACAATCCTTGTAAAATCAACGTCCGATAAAACTCTGGGATGTATTGGAAGATTAGATATTTCACAAGACTCAGAATGAACCAAACGTCGAATATCAAGAATCGCTTGCTCCCATTTTCTTTCGATCTGTGTTTTTAAAGCATTAAGATGATCTCGCGCTTTTTCGTTTTTCAATGTATCCAAACCCAATATATGTTCTACAATCCTTTTTTTTGACTCTCGAATACCAAATATGGGCATACCGGAAAGTATATCTGACCAGCCATGTTTCTGCTCGATAAACATAGCCGCAAACACTACCTGTAAATATAGTTTACGCTCATTTCCGTCTGACGTTCGAACTAACGGAAGTTCAATGTGGAGAAACTCCTCGAGAAATGTATGGAATCCTTTTTCGCTTGTCGCAGAATCTCTAAAATTGACATAATAATCTTCTGACAAAATATTATAGTTACCTATCGAATTCAAATCGCCATAATAAACAGTTATAAGGTGATTATCTTTGCTCTCCGATTTAATATTTCTATAAATTGTTCGAATTTCATTACCGTTGCTAATTTCAAGATACGCGCCGGATTCAGTCACCACCCAGGTTTCACCATCATCCTCAACTGTCGATTTAAAAACAGAAGTGAGTACTCTGCTGCCAATCCCGCTAACTCCACCAAGAATTTGTTCAAAACCAAGACAATAATAAATTGCCGCAAGAATTGAACTTTTTCCGCAAGTATTATCAAGACTTGCAATAAAATTCAATCCACTATTAAACGACTCATCAATACCGTATACACCATTGGCTGTATTAATTTCTATTCTTAATCGATTAATTCTCAACATCCTTCATCCTCCAGCTATCGACCATTTCATTAACTTTGCCCTCTGTCAATTTTTTTGAAAGCATATTTAAATCATTGATTTCCATTACCATAAGGTCGCCCACGATTATTATCTGCTCTGCTAATCGTTTCCCTCGATCGGTCAATTTATATTTGCCGGTCTGTTGTTGTTCGATTAAGCCATATGCAATTGCGTATGTAAGCGCTCTATTAACCGATGGATCAAAACGAACTATTGGAATATGTCCATTTCCTTGCACAAACTCTTCGAGTTTTTTCATATTATCGGAAGAAATCAAAGCAAATGAAATCATGTGAAGTTTTATTAACGAACAAGTATCACCTCTACCGCAAATATGCATTATTAAACATAACTGCGTAACCTTATAACTGATGCGATAATTATACGGAACCGCATCGGGTTTTGCATCAAAAACAATATCTCTATATTCTAGTGGAATTTTTTTCATACTAATTAGCTCCTAAATTCCATTGAGCAGTCGGCCAACCAACTTGCCACTAAATCTTGTTTCAACTCGCCAATTGATGCCTCGGTAAACATTTTTGAGAAATCACGTTCGAGTTTAGAATGAAAATCATTAAGAATTTCATTGAATAGCGAACTGTTCATTTTCTTATCAATATTCATAAGCGTTTTTATCTTAACTTCACGCTTATAAACTTGCTCTAACTTGAAAATATCTGCATATATTTCCGGGTATTTCAAACGTAACTCATTCATGATTTCTAAACCACTTATATAGCATTCAACATATATACCCACGATACTGTTTAACGCTTCATCGTTATCATCAGCAGACATTATTGCCTTAATTTTTCTACGAATATTAGTAACTTTTTCAGAATCACATTTTGTCCAATCCGGTTCGTCCGAATGTTTAATTGCTGCGTTGAGTTTCATGTCTGTCAAATTAGTTCTAATAAGACGACTTATTTCCAAAGTAAAGTCATCCGCCGTTTTTATTACTATCCTAAAATCATCCGAAATGTGTGCATAATCTGTTGGTCTGGATTTTTTAGCATCCAGAATTTCTTGTCTCTTGTTTTCTGCAT
Source organism: uncultured Clostridia bacterium (assembly GCA_937893885.1). Taxonomy (GTDB): domain Bacteria; phylum Bacillota; class Clostridia; order Oscillospirales; family CAG-272; genus CALCTE01. The sequence continues at coordinate 19,654 of CALCTE010000110.1, forward strand.
GAGTAAGAATTCTAGAGTCCCTATACTCCGGAATATTAAAATGCCATTCGACAATAGTGGGAACACCAAGTGCTTTAAGCCTATCTGCGTTATTCTTTAATTTATCGATATCCGCAGTAAGCTTGTTTCTTAAGTGGTCATAGAGTTCATTGTCAGAATACGTTCGCTCAGGACAATAACACTGATGAACTATACCTTTATTAGTATATCCTTCTATTCCAGCATCGCCACTATGAACGGCAGGGATTGATGCGTAATTATTATCTTGATATCGAATTCGATAGCATTTAACACATAATTCTTCCCATGAATCACCAGACATATATCCATCAATAAAAGTAATTATATTACTCACCATAATTTCCCCCTACTAAACTTAATGTAATTTGATTTGTACAATTGGGTTCTTTCGATAAAGCACTGACGTCTACATAAAATTCCGTCGTTTCCTCTAAATAACGCACTGCAACAAATCTAAACACCGTGTACACACGCCTTACTTCTACCTTCCTATGCATTAAAAATAATATATCACCTATGATCGGAGGGATTTGCATATCCATTCCTAAAACCTCCAGTTTTATCGCGATATAGTCTTGTCAATTTTGCAATATAAGACTTTTTACAGTGCTTATAATATCTTCATACTCTATCCCCTCCGCATAAGCAAACTGTTTACGGTACTTGTCCCACATAGCGCGGAGTTCAGGACTTTCCTCAATGTTTTTTAGAATTGTAGGTATATCTGATATTTGCTCGGTTGTGCCTCTATGTGCAGCCGTTGCTTTCAATGCCTCAACAAATATATCCTTATCAAACTTCTGTGTAGTTGCAAGAATATAGGCGTCATAAAAATCTCTGGGGCGAGTATTAAATACGCCACGACGGAGAATTGTTTCAACCTTTTCTGCCATTACGGTTTCGATATTGTATGCCCACAGACAATAGGACTTTTCATCATCAAAAATCTCAGAGAAGGTATATTCAACGGGATTAGGTGTAATCGCATCACCGGTAGAAACATCAATCGAAAGCGGCGTTACGATGGTGTCGTATTTTGCATTCAGCATAACGCGATAACCGCCGTAAATATCGTCATCTCGAATGGGCGACACGGTTCCAACCTCAAACGTTACATCGTCGTCGCTTTCGATTGAACACACCTGTTGCAGAGCGCCCGTGATTGCTTCGGGTGTTAAAGGCAGACTTTTAAGTGTTGTATCAAGATCCATCGTTGCACGATTATCAAGTCCCACTATTGCGGCAACGAGCATTCCACCCTTAAGAACAAACTTGTCCTTAAATTCGGATTTCGCAAGGCGAACGAGTAAACGTTCAAACATATAATTTTGAAGTATAACCTGTGCAGGTATATTTTTTAGTTTTGCAATATTTCTTATTTTGGCTTTCAAGCTCATAGCGCGGCTCATAATAACACCTCCAAGTATTTTCTCAAAATCCCCGACACGCGAAGTTGTTTGGCATAGCTATAAAGACGATTCAGGTTTTTGTCGGGTCTTGCAGCATACGCCTTTAGTGCTGCAAGAAATGTTTCGGTTCCTACTTTATTGCGACTTCTAACAATATCGCAAATGGTACGTTCCAAATCGTAACAACTCACTTCGTTACCAAATGGTGTTTTTAACGTTGTTCTGCCTAGCTCGTGAAGCTCGGGCTTAATATAATACATTTTGCATTCGTTCTGAACCACAACAGAAGGAATACAACCGGTAGGAACTGTAAGTGTATGCTCAAACGGTGTTCTATCGGATATTCCGTGAAGATAAAGCGCAGTCTCGTGCGAAAAAATAATTTTATTGGATCTGAACCCTATTGAAAGAAGCTCGTCTTGAATATCATTTTCTAATATATACTGCCCTCTCGCAATGCGTTGGATCTTATTTTCTTTGTTTAGTTTATGGAGAACCGCGCGAGAAACACCTGCGGTTTCTGCTTGGGACGTCGTTATAATACCACCATTATTTTTGGCTATTGTTTTAAGTTTAGAAATGGTTTCCATTATCGCACCTCTATTCGTTGACATTTTCGGTATTATTATATCCTATTTCACGGCGTTTGTCAACTCGAATTGTACTTTCTTATTTATTGCGCATTCGAAATAATGGTGTATGTTAATATCTCTTACTTATATAATGTCGAAAAAGGTCAAAACGTCTATAAAAAAGTTAGAATTTTTTAAAACACAATTAATAATGATGAAAACATAAGACAAAACCCCGAGAGTATCAAACTCTCGGGGTTTTGAGGTATGTGTAAGGAGTGTTTTGAAAAAGTTACTTGATTTTCTTTACAGGGCGAAGGACTTGATAACCGATAACTTCGGGATAGTGGCGCTGATAATCCTGACATTCAGTTTCGTTCCATTCATAGCCGATAGTTTTAGGATCGAAATTCCACGCAAGCTCTTCCACACGCTTCATAACCTCGCTGTTTTCGGAAAGGTATTCAAAAGGCGGATGGTTAAACACGATATAATAGCTTTCAGGAATTATATCTGTAAGGACAAATCCTTCGGGAATAGGGCCGTTATAATCAATGTCAACGCCCAAGCCGTAGAAATACTTTCTTTCGCCGTTAACCCATTTCCAGCCAGCGGCGTGGTTGGTAACGATTGGGTGGCAATCCTTCATACTTTGCACGATACCTGTCATAAGGTCGCAATCGTGGGCGGGCCAGATAGGTCCGTTTTTTGTTTCGGTTCGTTCATATACGCCAAGAAAACGGTGTGCGGGAATGAATTCGATTCTGTAGGACGGAACAGCCAAATTGCTCATAATGTTATCTCCTTTGATATAGTTTGAAGGGGTGATAACCGTCTTTTTCATAGTCAGCGGT